>JAEZKL010000190.1 GCA_023415475.1 Bacillota bacterium
CCCTTACACATACTACAGGGTGTCGTAAGCATAAAGCTCTCGTATTCCTGCTTGGCAGACTCTGAACCGGTCTCCCGGTAACGGCGTTCTACATTACGGATTAAGCCTTCAAAAACCACATCATAAACACCGACTCCTCGCTGTCCTCGGTAATGTACCTTCACCGATTTACCGTCCGTACCGTAGATAAACATATTGCGTACCTCATCGGTAAGCTTATTGTAAGGAGTGCTCAGATCAAAGTTATATTCCTTAGCCAACGCCTCCATGATACATCGGGTATAGCTTCCTTTATCGACGACTGACTGCCACCCCGGAGCGGATACTGCTCCATCGATAATACTCTTTGTAGGCTCTCCGATTAAAAGCTCCTCGGCAAATTCCATCTTGATGCCGATACCATGACATTCCGGACATGCGCCAAAAGGATTATTAAAGGAAAAGTTTCTGGGTTCTATCTCATCAATACTGATGCCGCAATCCGGACATGCAAAATTCTGGCTGAAGGTGAGTTGTTCTTTATCAATAACATCAACGAACAATAATCCCTCCGCCAGTTTGAGTACATTCTCGATGGAATCGGTTAATCTCTTCTCGATTCCTTCTTTAACCACCAGACGGTCAACAACGATCTCAATATTATGCTTGTTATTCTTCTCCAGCTTAATCTCTTCGGTAAGCTCATACAGGCTACCATCTACTCTGACTCTTACATAACCACTGCGCTTTGCCTGTTCGAACAGCTTGACATGCTCACCCTTACGGCCGCGTATAACCGGAGCAAGGAGTTGTATCCTCGTGCCCTGTGGAAGGCTCATTATCTCATCCACCATCTGATCCACTGTCTGCTTTCTTATCTCCTTGCCGCATTCCGGACAGTGAGGTATTCCTATTCTGGCGTAAAGAAGACGAAAATAATCATATATCTCGGTTACGGTTCCAACGGTTGATCTTGGATTACGATTGGTTGACTTCTGGTCAATGGAAATAGCCGGAGGCAGACCTTCTATACTCTCCACATTGGGTTTCTCCATCTGACCAAGGAATTGTCTCGCATAGGAAGACAGAGATTCCATATATCTTCTCTGACCCTCCGCATAAATGGTATCAAAGGCAAGTGAGGACTTACCTGATCCGCTTAAGCCGGTTAATACCACAAATTGATCTCTGGGTATCTCTAGATCAATATTCTTCAGGTTATTCTCTTTTGCTCCTCTGATTCTTATATAGTTCTTCTTCTCTGACATAATATCACCTGATTAACAACTCTTTCTTATATATTAATATATCCTTATCATACTAAGTTTCGGTCACTACAGATCCAGTAGCTGCTTCTTTAATTCCACCATCTTATCCCTCAGCTGAGCCGCCAATTCAAAGTTAAGCTCGGCTGCCGCAGTATGCATCTGTTTGGTCACCGTCTTCACCAGCTCCTCCAGCTCCTGACGGGTCATGGATTCCATATCCTTCTCCATATCCTGGATGTTCTTTTCCGCCTTCTTGGAAATGCTGATCAGATCACGAACCTTCTTCACAATCGTAGTCGGTGTAATACCATGGGCTTCATTATATGCCTGTTGAATCTGCCTTCTACGGTTGGTCTCGGAAATCGCACGTTTCATAGAATCTGTCTCATGGTCTGCATACATGATAACATGGCCTTCTGCATTACGAGCTGCACGGCCAATGGTCTGAATCAGGGAGGTCTCGGAGCGGAGGAAGCCTTCTTTATCCGCATCCAGAATTGCGACCAATCCCACCTCCGGAATATCGAGGCCTTCTCGAAGTAAGTTAATACCAACTAATACATCAAATACATCCATACGCATATCTCTAATAATCTCAGAGCGCTCCAAGGTATCAATATCAGAGTGCAGATACTTAACCCGGACACCCACTTCACGAAGATATGTGGATAAATCCTCTGCCATACGCTTTGTTAAGGTGGTTACCAACACTTTATTCTTCTTAGCAACCTCTTGATTAATCTCTCCGAGCAAATCATCTATCTGTCCGGTAATCGGGCGCACGGATATTTCCGGATCCAGAAGACCTGTGGGTCGTATAACCTGCTCCGTACGAAGCAGCTCATGCTCCGACTCATATACGGAAGGGGTCGCTGATACAAACATAATCTGACTGATCTTACTCTCAAACTCCTCAAAATTAAGAGGACGATTATCCAGAGCGGAAGGAAGACGGAAACCATATTCCACCAAGGTTGTCTTGCGGGACCGGTCTCCGGCATACATGCCCCTGATCTGAGGGAGTGAGATATGGGATTCATCCACGATAATCATAAAATCCTCCGGAAAATAATCCATCAGAGTGTGAGGCGGACAGCCCGGCTCCAGTCCGGTCAGATGCCTGGAGTAATTCTCTACTCCCGAGCAGAAACCAGTCTCACGCAGCATCTCGATATCAAAGTTCGTACGTTCCGAGATTCTCTGCGCTTCCAGAAGCTTGTCCTCACTCTTGAAATAGCGAATTCTCTCCTCCAGCTCTTCCTCAATATTATGAATCGCCTTCTCCAGCTTGTCTTTTTCAACGACATAATGGGAGGCCGGAAATATAACAACATGCTCCAGGCTGCCCTTAATCTCGCCTGTCAGAGTATCAATCTCTAATAACCTTTCGACCTCATCACCAAAGAACTCTATTCTGACCGCAATCTCCGCGGAAGCAGCCGGGAATACCTCCACTACATCTCCGCGAACCCGGAAGGTGCCTCGCTTAAAATCCATATCATTACGATCGTATTGTATCTCAATCAGCTTCTTAAGAACCTCATCCCTGTCCTTCGTCATACCCGGGCGCAGGGAGATCACCATGTTCTGATAATCAATAGGGCTACCTAAGCCATAGATACAGGATACACTGGCTACTACAATGACATCCTTACGTTCGGTCAGAGATGCCGTCGCTGAATGTCTTAGCTTATCGATCTCTTCGTTGATTGAGGAGTCCTTCTCTATATAGGTATCAGTGGAGGGAACATAGGCCTCCGGCTGATAATAATCATAATAACTAACAAAATATTCTACTGCATTCTCCGGAAAAAATTCCTTAAATTCACCATACAGCTGAGCTGCTAAGGTTTTATTATGTGCTATAACCAGGGTAGGCTTCTGAATCTGCTGGATCACATTCGCCATAGTAAATGTCTTTCCTGAGCCTGTTACGCCAAGAAGCGTCTGACATTGGTTACCGCTTCGAAATCCCTCTACGAGAGCTTTGATTGCTTCCGGCTGATCACCGATCGGTGTATATTCCGACGATAATTTAAACTCCATACTTCACTTACCTCCATACCCTGCTAATTTATCATGCCTTTCACTTACACCAGTTTTAACCTAGTGTTTCTTGCCAGCTTTGATGACACAAGCATATACTTTAGACACTAGCCTATTTTATCATAGCAGAGATGTAAAATCAATACATTTTCGAATGTTTGTTCTATTTTTGTTACAGTTCAGCCATGCAAATGTTTTACACAATAGGAAGAAGAAAGCTTGCTTTCGTCGGTATATTGTGTTAAACATTTGTAAGGCACTCTGCCTAAGCGAGATGTAGCAAAGCGAAATCGAGCTTATGGCTGAACTGTAACCTATTTCTCACATAAGCTTATGAACGCCTGGGTAAATCGATTATCATCTGCAATCGTACGCCTCCTGGCATGACCCTTGATGCGATCTCCGTCCCTACGGCATTTCTTTGCAATATCCCGTTCCATCAGTAACACATCAATATTACTGTCCGTATAGATTTTACCGCTGGGATGGATTGCATGGGCACCCTTACCCAAGGCCATGGCTGCCACTCCGTAGTCCTGGGTAACCACGATATCACCATTGGCAGTTCTATTAATCAACGCAAAATCAACTGCATCCGGAGCCTTGCTTACCAGAACAATCTCACTGTATGCTGAGGTTATAATATGACTGGTATCCGTCAGCATCATGACCGGTAACCCATATTCCTTTGCGACTCTCTCAATGATATCCTTAACCGGACATGCATCTGCATCCACCAATATCTTCATTCGACCGTCTCCATTCTCTGCCTTATTTTAAACCGACCTGATAAATCTCTGTATAAGTCAGCTTGCCTTCTATCCGTTCCGATTTCATTAAGCTGATCCTCTCTACCTTCATCTGCATGGGCCGGATACCGGCCTCAAAGGCCTTACTGTCAAAGGACTGCCCGACCCTGACCCTGCGTCCTAAGGTTAAATGCGGCTTATAATCCCGGTCATCAATTTCGTAAAATCCTGTTTCCTTGAGTTCCTTAACCAACTCCTTCTGAAGTCGACGTAACACATCATTTCGTTCCACCACGCCTACCCAGTAAATATCTCCCTCCGTCCGTTTGAAACGGCCAAAGCCTCGAAGCAATAAGGGAAAGCTCTCTGCCTTCGATGCCTCTACTGCAGCACTCATTGCTTCCTTAACCTCCTTCAGGCGCTTCGTCTCGCCAATGAAGTTCAAAGTAAGATGAAGATTTTCCCTTTCTGTAAAGGTTCCTCCCTTTGCTGCCAGCTTCAGTTCTTCTACCGTATTATATAATGAAGCCCTTACATCCTGATCAAATAATATCGCGATAAACAATCTCATAAGCTCTCCTTAATCCTGCGTTTATTCCAACACACTGACACAACATCCTATCACTTTCTTTTTTCGATTATATCCTAATTACCACAGTTTTGAAAGTATATAGGTACTTATCTCTAGTTTTTATTAATATATATACATTGTAATATATCTCTTATTCCGCTATAATATTAGCAAGGAGATTAAGAATATGAGAAGAAAAACGAAGCAATTTTTGGTCCGTGTCATCGGTATTATGCTTCTTGCCGTGCTCTCAATATTAATTAATCAATTCATATCTGAATCTGAGAAGGAAGCCTCTAAGGAAGCAATAAAGCCAACTGATATTATGGAGGTACACTTTATTGATGTCGGGCAGGGTGATGCCATCTTTGTAGAAGTAGGAAATTCTACGATGCTGATTGATGCGGGAGAGAATAACAAAGGCACCATCGTCAAGGAATATCTGAATAATCAGCATATTAAAAAGCTGGATTATGTCATTGGTACCCATCCGCACAGTGATCATATCGGCGGATTGGATACCATTGTTGATTCCTTTGAGGTTGGAAAGGTCCTACTGCCGAATGTCACACATACCACCAAGACCTTTGAGGATGTACTGGATGCATTGGAACGACATAATCTAAGCATCACTGCTCCCGAGGTGGGAAGCAGATATGATCTTGGTTTAGCGAGCTTTACCATTCTGGCACCGACCAGGTCAGTCTATGATGAGATTAATAATTACAGCATCGCCATCAAGCTTTCTTTTGGAGATACAGCCTTTCTTCTGGCTGGCGATGCAGAGAAGCTGAGTGAAGATGACATTCTAAAGACCGGGATTAATATCTCGGCCGATGTTCTGAAGCTAAGTCACCATGGTTCTGCTTATAGCAGCAGTAAAAAATTTCTGGAAGCGGTAGACCCTTCCTATTCTATCGTATGTGTGGGTAAGGATAACGAATATGGTCATCCTCATGCCGAAACTCTGCAAGCCCTTCTTGACCATGACATCAAGCTATATCGGACAGACGAACAGGGGACTGTAGTATTTACCACCAATGGGCAAACTATTTCCGTAAATACTAAGGACTACATAATTACAGAGCAAGACTTAAAACAAAGATAGTAAGGAGGGTTCCTTATGAAGAAGTTTATCATCGACCGTTTTGAAGGCAATTTAGCCGTATGTGAGACAGAGGATAAATCCTATATCTCAATCCCAAAATATAAGCTTCCGCTGGAATGCAGGGAAGGTGACTGCCTTTTACAGGATGAGGATGATATGTATCAGATGGATATCGAAGAAAAAACAACAAAAGAGAAAAAGATCCGGGATAAGATGACTCGGTTATTTGAAAAGCCTTAATAAGGAGTAAGATGATGCATGAAATGAGTTCCATGTACCCCGATAATAAATCTGAGCTTTACAAGCTATTGATCGAACAATTGAAAGCATTACTGGAGGGTGAGACCTATGTAATACCAAATCTCAGTAATGCCTCAGCATTGCTGAACGGTGCTTTAAAGGATATAAACTGGGTTGGATTTTATCTGATGCACGAGGGGGAACTGCTTCTGGGTCCCTTTCAGGGTAAGCCTGCCTGTATCCATATACCCATTGGCAGGGGAGTATGTGGGAGCGCGGTTGCACAAAATAGGACTCAGCTGGTGAAAGACGTTCATGCCTTTCCCGGTCATATTGCCTGTGACAGCGCCTCTAATTCTGAAATTGTCATTCCGTTAAGAAATGGTGATACGATTGTAGGTGTATTAGATATAGACAGCCCATTACTTAATCGCTTCGACGAAGAGGACAAAGAGGGGCTGGAGGTCTTTACGGCAGTACTGCAGGAAGGCTGTTATTGGTAACTAATCATAGTGTCCTTGATCTTTGACATCAGATCTTCCATGTCAAGTTCTTCCGCATCTATGGTGATGTGCGCATATTTCTCATAAAGGGGGCAGCGTTCTTCGTATAAGGACTGAAGCGATTGCCCCTCCCGGAATACAACTCCACGTTGTTTGATATTGCCCAGCCTCTTACTTATGGTACGATAGCTCAACTGGATATATATTACCGTGCCGATACTCCGCAGATGCTCCATTGCTTTCTCACCGTATATCACGCTTCCACCGGTAGCAATCACTGCATTCTCTGTCACAATACTGCAGTTAACCTGCTCCTCTATGGCGATTAAGCCTTCCAGACCATCACGTTCAATAATGTCTTTCAACAGACATTTCTCTCTGTCCTGTATCAACAAGTCGGAATCTATAAAATGATATCCCATTACCTTAGCCAGAATTACGCCAACTGTGCTTTTACCCGCACCGGGCATTCCAATCAGAATTATGTTATTCATAAAAACCTTCCTTTACTAAGCCTTTTCTGTCTATGGCTGTTATTCCCCTTCTTCTATAATAAGAGGTCATCCCAATTAGTATAATACAAACTCCGTTAATAATCCATTATAAAATCAATAGTTCCATTACCCTGCGAAACATATCATAATCAAAGGGATGTATACAAGCAACAGAACTTCCTTGTCTTACTATCGGATCGTTCTTATCACTTGTAACATCCCTATCTTTATACTTAATGATAAAAGCCGGCAAAGCTTCCTTAAGCACTTGGTTTTATGTAGCAGCTATGATTTCTGAGTAATCAATAAACTAAGATAGCGCAGCAATAAATCGATCAAAAGCCTCCTGACCCTCCGGTGTTCTCTTATAAACGCCGGCATGCTCGAGCACCTTACAGAACACCTTTCCGATTTCCTCCTTCAGAATGTCATCGATATTCACCTCGGTGATTTCGGGATGTCCCGGCAAGAATTCCTCTGCCCATTCCGCGTGCTTTTCTATTTGTTCATTGGACCGGATATCCCTGCCTTTAAGAATATACTCCTTAAGCAGGCTCATCTCCTCCTTCAATCTGGCCGGAAGGATCGCAAGACCCATCACCTCAATCAGCCCGATGTTCTCCCGCTTAATATGATGAAGCTCCTCGTGGGGATGATATAAGCCCAAAGGATGCTCTTCTGTCGTCAGATTATTCCGGAGTACCAGGTCCATCTCGTAGAACTCTCCACGTTTACGTGCAATCGGCGTAATCGTATTGTGCGGTTCGTTTCCTGTAAATGCATGGACTATGGCAGCTTCATCCGAATATCCGCGCCATTTCTTAAGGATGTGATCCGATAGTTCTACCAGGCGGTCATCCTCCCTGCTTCGAAGACGAATTACTGACATCGGCCAGCGGACTACTCCTGCCTCTATCTCCTCAAAGCCCCTTATTGTAAAGGTTCTTTCGATAGGAGCCTTTGCCATGGGGAATTCGTAATTGCCGCCCTGGAAATGATCATGGCTCAGAATCGAGCCTCCTACAATAGGAAGATCTGCATTGGAGCCAACAAAATAATGAGGAAACTGCTTCACAAAATCGAGAAGCTTACGAAAGGCTGCCTGATCAATCTGCATTGGTGTATGTTCCATGTTGAATATAATGCAATGCTCGTTATAGTATACATAGGGAGAATATTGAAAACCCCAGCTCTGATGATTGATGGTTATCGGTATCACCCGATGATTCTGTCTTGGCGGATGGTCCACTCTTCCGGCATAGCCCACATTTTCAGCACACAGCAGGCACTTCGGATAACCACTGCTCTTCGCATGCTTCGCTGCAGCGATAGCCTTAGGATCCTTCTCCGGTTTCGATAGGTTGATGGTGATATCCAAATCGCCGTATTGCGACTCCGTGGTCCACTTGATATCCTTCGTGATACGATATCTGCGAATATAGTCACTATCCTGGCTGAAGCGATAGTAATAATCCGTTGCCTTCCTGGGAGACTCCAGGTATAGCTCCCGGAAATGCCTTGCCACTACACTGGGTGGCGGGGTTAAAACTCCCATGATCTTAGTATCAAACAGATCACGGTATACGATACCGTTCTCCTTCGTGATCCCCTTCTCATACGCATAATCCAGCATGGAGTTCAATATCTTCTCCAGATCAAGCTGTTCCGGGTCAACCTCACACTCACGAAAATCCTCCAGATCAAACAATTCCAGCAGTTGATTCACCGCACATATCTTATCTTCTTTCTCTATCAGCCCGGTTCTTTCTGCGTACAGAACTAGTTTTGTTATTTGCTCGTAAATCATATGTAATTCCTTTCATATAAACGAAAAGCCTATCCATTAAAAAGTTTGTGCCAAGGAATTCCCAGGCACAAACTTGGAAGTGCGAAAATCTCTTTTTTTCAGTCTAATCCTACATGTAACCAAAGTACCGCGAATTTGGGCGGTAGCACATAATTCATGACAATAGAAAGATCGCAAGCGTGCTTTCTATTGTATGTCAATTGAAAAATCTGTGATTTTTTATTTTATTATTTATAACCCATGGGATGATTCTTATGCCAGTTCCATGCGGAGGAGATAATCTCCTCGAGGTCCGCATGCTGCGGCTTCCATCCAAGGATCGTCCTTGCCTTCTCGCTGGACGCGATGAGCTTCGCGGGATCACCGGCACGTCTCGGAACCGTCTCAGCCTTAATCGGATGACCGGTCACCTTCCTTGCTGCATCGATGACCTCCTTCACGGTAAAGCCTACCCCGTTACCCAGGTTGAAGATATTACTCTCCTTCCCTTGCATCAGATACTCCACCGCCAGGATATGAGCCTGCGCCAGATCTGTCACATGGATATAATCCCTTACACAGGTGCCGTCCTTGGTATCGTAATCTTCTCCAAAGATACTGATCGATTCTCGTTGTCCGTTGGCCACCTGAAGAATGAGTGGAATCAGATGGGACTCCGGATCATGTGCCTCACCGATGGTACCGCTCTTATGGGCTCCGCAGGCATTAAAATAACGAAGAGAAACATAGCGAAGATCATGAGCAACCGAGGTCCAGTAGAACATCTTCTCCATAGAAAGCTTTGTCTCTCCGTAGGTATTCGTCGGCATAGTACGGTCTGTCTCAAGAATAGGAACCCTCTCCGGTTCACCATAAGTCGCCGCTGTAGAAGAAAATACAATCTTGTCAATATTATGTGCTAGCATGGATTCCAGAAGAACCTTGGTACCACATAAATTATTATCATAATATTTTAAAGGTTTCACCATGCTTTCACCCACCAGCGAATTCGCCGCAAAATGGATCACTGCATCAATCTTCTCCTTCTCAAATACACTGTCGATAAACTCGCGATTACGAATATCTCCCTGATAGAAACGCGCCTTCGGATGCACGGCACGGATATATCCGGTCTCAAGATTATCCACGATAACAACCTCGTCACCGCGGTCGATTAATTCATAAGCAGTATGGGAACCAATATAGCCTGCACCGCCAAGCACCAAAATAGTCATAGCAAAAACCTCCTTATCAATGTAAACAACTCAAGCTCTATAAGACAACCGGACCATCACCAACTTCAACTACATAAAAGGCTGCCAGATAACCGATTTTCTCATTATATTCTGTACCAACATTCTTAATAAATTGATCCACTGCTGCTTCCTTCACGATACTAACTGCACAGCCGCCAAAACCGGCTCCGGTCATTCTGGCACCGATGACACCCTCTTGCCTTAATGCCGCTTCCACAATGGTATCAAGCTCTATACCGGTAACCTCATAATCATCCCGAAGGGAATCATGGGATGCAATCATCAATTGTCCAAAGAGAGTCAGGTCACTCTTCTTTAAAGCCTCCACAGCCTTGATGGTTCTCTGATTCTCATAAACCGCATGCTTCGCGCGCTTTCTCTGAACAGGATCCTTGATGTCCGCCTTGTACTCTTCAAACTGCTCCTCTGTCAGCTCGCCGAGAGCACTTACCGGAAGGACCTTCTGAAGATCACGAAGAGCAGACTCGCACTCGCTTCTTCTCTCATTATATTTAGAATCCCCAAGGCCGCGTTTCTTATTGGTATTCATAATCACAATCTTGGCTTCGCCAAGCTCAAGAGGCGCATATTCGTAAGACAGATCTGCTGTATCTAAGAAAATGGCGTGATTCTTTTTACCCATGGCAACCGCAAACTGATCCATAATTCCGCAGTTTACCCCATTAAAATTATTTTCGGAGTATTGGCTGATCAGTGCAAGCTCGGTATTCGTTATCTCTAACTGGAATAAATCCTTTAGGATAAATCCGGTCAATACCTCTAAGGAAGCGGAGGAGGACAGTCCCGAAGCATTCGGAATATTGCCAAAATACAATATATCCATACCGCCGACAATCGGATACCCCTTCTTCTGCAATGCCCAGATAACACCCTTGGGATAATTGGTCCAGTTGTCTTCCTTCCTAAACTCCAGATTGTGAATGGAGCTTTCAATAATCCCAAGCTCCTTGAAATTTAAGGAATGGAATCTCAGCCTGTCATCGCTTCTCCTTCGTGCTACAGCATAGGTACCGATTGTCAGCGCACAGGGAAACACATGGCCTCCGTTATAATCGGTATGCTCGCCGATCAGGTTCACTCTGCCCGGTGCAAAATATACCTGATATTCACCTTCCTTACCAAAAACCTCTTCAAACTTCTGAAGCAGCTCCTTCTTCATATTTCCTTCTCCTTTTATATTATTATTAACAGTCAGTATATTATCAAATTCCTAATAATACTCACTTGTATCGAATGCTTCATGTATCAGCAATAAAGGCAGATTGTTATTAATCCATTTGCTCTATTATTACTCATCCTTTATTTAATAAGCCTATTACAGTAGCAAGGACTGGTTTGTTACCTAAAACTATTTGTTTCATTATTTTTGTTTTATAACACAATTTTTGTTTGTTTGATTATATAATACACCTCTCTACCCTGTTTGTAAAGAGGCTTCTTATCATAAGCATTATTTGAATACTATTTTCATGATCAGATTTTGAGGGTAATCACCAAAGCCTTCCCCGAACAGATTCATACCGCCTGAGTGTTTGGCGTCCTCTTTTATGCCAATCCGCACCGCAATATAATCCTTCCCGGTAAGATGAAAAAACGGCAATCCCTTATCCATGGTCTTCTCTTCCTCTAAATAACAGCCTTGTTCCGATATGCTCCAGGTTTTCAGAATCCCATATTGAGTATTCTTATCCGGCCACCAATCCGGATTAAGCTTTCCTCTTCTTCCACCATAATCACTCTGACAGTTCCAGGTTCCAACCTCCAGCTCATTCACCCATAAGGTTATATCAGAGGGATAATTCAAATTAAACTCATGATCCTCCGAGCATATTTCCATGGAAAGCTCGATCCGCCCAATCTCCTTACCAATCATAGAATTTGTCGGAAAACGATATTCCAGGTAGCCTCGTCCAAGCCAGATCAGTTGTGCTTCGCTTCGTTCAGGAAGATAAAAACATCGGGGATCATCCTCCGTACCAATCGGCCCTTTCACGCTTGCCATACCGCAGGTAGGTTCGATCTTATAATCAACATAGCTGCCAATCGGCATCCTGATGATTTCTTCCTCCTGCTCCAGATTCTTCGTTGTATTCATCTCCACATAGATATGGTCGAGGACGATGTGACACAGCTTCATCGACCCTCGGATCCCCGGCTGTAATGAGGTCTTAATCATGCCGGCTTCCTCCAATACCTTTACATGAGCCGCTGATGAGGATGCCGGAATATCTAAAAGCTCTGCGATTTCATTCACATTCAAATCCTTATGACGGAGCTGTCTCAGTATCTCTATCCGGGTCTCAGAGGATAACGCCTTTGAGACGGAAGCCAGATGCTCCACATCATCCAAATTCAACTTAATTGTCTGTATCATAGATCATTTCCTCGTGTTCTGATAATAAATAACTATATCAATTCAATCAAGCCAACACCGGAACGCATGGAATTATGCTTCCACAGTCTCATTCTCCTGATTTTCCAGTATCTGAATACCACGATGCTCGACTGCTGTAGAGAACACAATCTGAGTGCTTGTTTTGCCAAACTTCTGAACCTCACCGATAAAAGCATCCAGATCCATCGTGCTTTTAAAACATACCTTAATTAACATTGAGAAATTCCCAGTAACACAATTGCACTCCATCACATTCGGACATGCTTTGATGAAGGGATAGAATTCAGGTTTCTGACTGGGTGCAACCTCCAGATTGATAAATGCAGTAATATGATGACCCAGCTTCAACCAATCAATATCTGTATGATATCCTTTAATGATCCCCTGCTTTTCTAAACGCGCAATTCTCGCCGCTACAGCCGGCGAGGATAAAAAGACCCTCTCAGCTAATTGCTTTAACGGCACCCTTGCATTCTCTTGCAGCATAATCAATAATTGCTTATCAATATGATCCACGCTTATCACCACCATCTCGAAATGTATACAAATACTAATGCTATCAAAGCATCGCGAATTTGGGCGGCAGCACAAATTCACCGATTGAAAAATCTGTAATTTTTCAATCTAATACCTAATTCTAACCCTTCAAACAATAAATTGCAAGAAAAGATTACTGCGGCTTGATCAACGCTTCAAAGCCGGTACTAAATCGCATGCTTCCATCACTCATAACCCATAATGCTTCCGTACCCTCAAGGTTTTCAATCAATTGCAGACCTTCTTCATATGGTAGGTTAAAGATTGCGGTGGACAGTGCATCTGCAAGTCCCGAATTCTCAGTCACTATGGATACAGCAGTAAATTTTTCCGCCGGCATCAAGGTAGTTGGATCAATAATGTGGTGATACTCCACACCGTCTACCGTATAATATCTTTCATAATCACCGCTGGAAACCAGAGAAAGGTTCTTTAAATTTAAGATATAGAGATAATTCTCCTCACTCTCCTTCTCAGGGTTCTGAATTCCAACATTCCAGGAAGCCTCTGCTCCGGTACCGGTTCCTTCGTTCTTATCGGCTAATACGCTATATCCTTTGCTCCCGATCGAGCGAACATTACCGCCTACACTAAGGAGTCCATTGGTATAACCCTTTTCCATTGCCAGCTGTACCACCTGCTCCGTAGCATAGCCCTTCGCGATTGCACCAACATCCAGACTCATCTCAGGGTCCGCCAGAAATACCGTGGAGGCTGACTCATCAATAATCATCTTACTGATATCCGTATGCTGTGCCTTCTCCTTAAGTATCTCCATCGGAGGGAGTTCTGCGTTCTCAGGATCATCTGTCCCTGCCTCCCGGTAATCATGCCAAACCTCAAGAACGGCACCAAATGCTACATTCACCATACCATCCGATAATTCATAAGCTTCTCTGCCAAACAAAAGCATATCGATTATTTTACGGTCTACCTCTACCGGTGCAATTCCCGCATTATCATTAATTGTCTTAATATTATTAATACCTTCATAATCGTGATATTTATCATAAAGCTCATGATAAGCCTCCAGGTCATCATAAACTGATTGTGCAAATTCAGAAAATGTCTCTTTATCTTCAGAATAACCAACAATGGTAGTTACTGTATCAAAGAGCTCTAAAAACTGTGCCTGGTATCTGGTCAATTCTGGTTCCTTCTTGCAGGCTGTCATATTTATTAGTAACACCATAATCATTAATAAAACCGTAATTTTTCGTTTCAAGGCTTCACCTCATATCATTTTACTTGTTAAATAACTCTGTAATCTTCTGTAGTCTACTTTCCTATCTAATAAAACTTTTGATAATTCTATCAGACTATCATATATCCTTCTGTCACTAAAAATCAAGAACTAAATCTTTCACACTAACCAACATGCTTCGATACAACCGGGAACTTGGAAGAACAAGTACTTTGGCTCCAATAGAAAAAACTTCATAGTTCTTCCCAAGAATTGCTTAATAAGAATCCTTTATCTACTCAACCTTATTGTCTAATAAAGATAAGGCTGCTGCGAAACATTACTGTTCAATGTTTTGCAACAGCCTTATTACATAACAATCGGGTTCCCGGATTACGGGAATTCTATTGTATGTCAGTCAAGCTCTAATACAATTATTTAGCTGCGCTTGCTGCTGCCTTTTCGATATCAGCAACGAATGCATTTACATGCACTGTTACAGAAGCTGCTAAGTCTGCATCTGCAGGCTTGCCTTCTGTTAAAGCGATTCCCTTAACTTCATCTACACTCTTACCAACAACATAAGCTGCAAATGCGTTAGCCTGCTCATACCACTCTTTGCCGATAGCGGAAGCCTTCTTCATGCCATAAGCATCCTTTAATTCCTGCTTGGTCTGAGGAGCAACTGCTAAATCAGTAGTGATAACACCAGCAGTTGTGAAGTTAACATTACCCTGGGAAGCATCAATTACACAGCTGGAGATCTTGCCTTCTGCATTGAAGGTAGTAGCGATGTAGTAAGAATATGCCTGTGCTAAGCCTTCGCCTTCTGCGCTAGCATCCTTGGATTTTGCCATATCGGTAGATACGCCAAGACCTAACTGATCGCCTTCTACTGCACCTAATTCCTGAGCGTTAGCAACAGCCTTCTCAAGAGTAGCTACATAATCAGTAATATGTACAGTTACGGAAGCTGCTAAATCAGCATCGGTAAGAACGCCTTCTTCATTTACAGCAATACCCTTTACTTCATCAACAGTCTTACCAATAACATAAGCAGCGAATGCATCTGCCTGCTCATTCCACTCTTTGCCGATACTGGAAGCCTTAGCCATACCGTATTCAGCGCCAAGCTCTTGCTTAGATTTGAAAGTAGTTGCAATATCAGTTACAAGCTTGCCTTCTTTAGAGAAGTTCATCTTAGTCTGAGCTGTATCAAGCTTGCAATCTAATATCTTACCATCTGCACTAACTAAAACAGCTACGATAACGGAATCAACCTGTGCTAAACCATCTGCATCGCCTGCATCCTTGCTCTTTGCAAGAGAAGTAGTAACTGCAAGACCTGTCTTAACAGCTGCTGCTGTAGCTACAGGTGCTTCGGTTGCTGCGGGTGCCTCAGTTGCTGCGGGTGCTTCGGTTGCTGCGGGTGCTGTTGTGGGCTCTGTTGTTGCTTCTTCTGTCTTTGAACCACATGCAACAAACAGTGACATTACCATTACTAATGTAAGTAACATCGCTAAAATCTTTTTCATAATTCTTTCCTCCATAATGAATAATATTAGACTTGTAACATTTATATTAATTCCATTGTTAATGGAATGAATATACCGATGCCAGAAAGGCACTGATAAAAATAATCAGGGTATTAACGCCCATGATAATGATGTAATTCTTGATTGCTATCAGGAAGGTAGTCTCCTTCTCCTGCTTCTGAAAGAATATACTGATATTCTTCTGAACCGGAATAATTGTGATCAGTGATAACAGACAAACCGGTGACAGGATATCAAAAATCACCATAGCAATCGTTGCCAGATAGGTCGCATAATAGAGAGCGGCAAATAGATAAAGTGCCTTTTTCCCTATATAATATGGCAAGGTATGTCGCTTTACCGCAATATCCTTTTCCAGATCGCAGATGTTATTGGCCAGCATAATGTTGGCTGTTGTACAAAATGGTACTACAGAAAATAACATAAGGGATAATAATGGAACCACTTGAAATTTCAGGAATATTGTTTCAAAATTAACATTCATGCTTAAAAAAGTACCTGCAGGAAGATTAATATACAGGATAATAAACGGAATTAACAAGCCGTAAAATGCACCTGATAGTACTTCTCCCAACGGCTGTCTGGAGATTGGCACCGGTCCGTAGGTATAAAATACACCACATAGAAAGCACAAACCACCAGCAAGAAATATAACAATATCTGTCTGAGCTGCAAGTAATAATCCCAAAGCAGCACTGATCGAGAATAATACACAGATAATAATAAATGCTGTACTTCGCTTAAACTGTAACGTCTGATGATTATTCCTCGTATCAATATAGTTATTGATCGCAGTCGTAGTTAAATCAAACAGTAACATCGCAGCAAAGAATAATAACGTAAGATCCCATTTTATCGGCTGCCCCATATATACCAACAGAGCAATCGTAATCAGAAACGCAAAGGTGCTGGTTATTTTCGTCATTATCTCTACATAACTTAAAAACCGCTTAATCATTACTATCTCCCTTGATGCCGCTTAACAGAAACTGCTTCCTACCCCCTACACATCTGCAAAAATAGACATGTAAGAGGTATTAAGCTGTATAATTTTATGTGCAAAATATAGTATTGCCTGAATAGTTATAATCCTCAGGATGTACGGGCGGCTTTCTTTAAAACACTGACCAATTGCTCCCTTTTGTGTGAAGACAGAGAAAGCTCATCAATGATCCTCATGGATTTTTTATAAAACTTATCGATCATCAGCCTGGTGTACTTAAGGCCTCCGGCCTTTACTACTGCCGCATTGATATCCTCTCTGGTGATTACCTGGGCAATTGCCTTTTCTTTAAAATCACTGAGCTGGGACAAGGCATGAATTAGAGGAAGGGTGATTACCCCCTGCTCATAATCCGATTGTACCGGTTTATGGGCACCCTCTACCGTCTCTTCAAAATCAATACAGTCATCAGATAACTGAAATATCATACCGATATAATAACCGAGCTGACGATATCTTTTTGCCTGTTCCTCCGTGCAATTTGAAAAGATCGCACCTGCGAAAAAAGAGGCTTCAAAAAGTGCTGCAGTCTTACCGGATATAATTTTAAGGTAACGGAAAATGGATAGGTTAATGTTACCGTTATTAACATGCTGGTTTAATTCACCTAAACATACTCTTCCGACATAATCAGGTAAAGCCATATCCAGATAATCCTTTTTATTCTCTATGGAAGCAGCCATACGGAGAGCCACACTCAACAGATAATCTCCACAGATAACCGCTGTTTTCTTACCATATTTCTTCTGCAGGGTTACATCTCCCCTGCGAAGCTCAGCATTATCAATAATATCATCATGAACGAGTGTTGCCAGATGCAATATCTCGATTGCAGCCGCAATCTTTACTGCATTCTTATGGAGCATTCCGTCTGCATCCTCAGCACAGATAAGTACTGAGGCAGCACGGATGAACTTCCCTCTGGAGGACATTAGATGCTTTGTATATTCTCTAATTATCAATGGTGATCCGGAAAGCGTTCTATCTACTTCCTGCTTCACCGACTCCAGGGCATCCTCTGAGCGGATTAGTTCGATATTAACTTCTCGTTTTGTCTCGTTAGTCATTATAAATATACCACTTTCTGACGAATGGTAGTTTCTTCCACAGCTTCTTCAGCCCGGGCATAGCATAGTAATCAAGCCCTAAGGTTCTACCTGCTCCAATCAGAACAGCGATTCCGGCGAAGATCATCCAGAAGGTTCCCAGATATAAGCCGGTAGTACATACAAACATGAACTGTAGAACTAAGGAAACAGCTGCTGCAGGAGTTGTGAATAATCCTCCCATTAGTGCTAATCCAATTATAATTTCTGCAATTACGATAAATACCTGCATTACAATCTGCACATTATCGTAAGGTAAAATCAACTTATCTACAAACCAATTCATTAACGGTACATCCAGCTTAAAGGCTAAATCGCCGATTGCTGAATGAGCAAGCTCTTTACCGCTTACAAAGATAACCTTAAATAACCCAAGGAAATCAAAATTAACTAATACCTGACCAACCTGCTTTACTGCTTCTGCAGCACCTTCCGCTGCCCCGGTTGCTCCTGACACAGCATCAGCTGCTCCAGCTGCGTCTGCTGCTCCGGTTGCCCCTGATGCTGCATCTGCTGTTAACTGAATTAAGTGAGAAGCTTTCGTGGTTACCATCTGCACTGCCTTGACAACACCATCTGCTGCTGCAGTGGTTGCAGAGGATACGGCATCTGTCTCGCCGGCCGGTGCAGGATTAAGAATACTGTTATACCATGCATTTGCTCCACCGAAGAAGCCGGTAAGCTTAGGTCCGGTAAACCACCCCTCCACAATCTTCATGATACCTTCAAACAACCAAACCGCACCGAGCCATACTCTGAGCGGCGCCAACAAGAAGCTTGGTGTACGATTGGAAAAATGTCCGCCGACAAAGCTTCTGCAGTTGCGAATTGTGAAGATTTCCATCTTCAAATAGTGGAACACCTTGTTCCAGCCTAATACCTGTATAAAATATATAATATTAATAAAGTGCTTAGCAAACATAGCAAGGAAGGACGGCATGCTGAAGAAATGACCGGGAAGACCAACATGGCAAACAGCGTAACGTCCGCCGATACTTACCATAACGCCGTGGAACTTGGGCTTGTATTCTTCAAGCTTTCCTTGACCCTTAATTACAACCTCTATATTATGTGCAGCTGTGTGGGAGCTTTGCTCACAGTTCTCAACCATCTGAGGTACCGGACGCTCTTCACCTTCTGCTATATAATTCATATTGTCACCAATTACATATACATTCTGGTGCTTCGTAGAACGCAGGAATTTGTCTACCTGTACACGACCACCGCGGGTTACCTCTAAAGCATCTGCAGACTTCTGTACGACATCAACACTCTGAATACCTGCAGCCCAAATAATGGTTCCCGACTTGTAGTGGTTTATCTTGTCCCCCTGCTTCAGCTCGATGAAATCGCTGCCGATATTGGAAACAAAGGCACTCATGATAAGCTTAACACCCATCTTCTCAAGACGTCTTGCCACCTTAGCTGATAGCTTCTCTGTCAGGTTTGGTATCGGTCTGCTTAAGCCATCCACATTTACCAGTGTTACATCTTTGCGATCAATGTCAAATTTTTCACACAAAAATGGAACATATTCCGCTAATTCACCAATCATCTCAACACCGGTGAAGCCGGCACCTACAACATAAAAGGTAAGTAATCTTCTTCTCTCCTCCACATTCGTTTCACAAGAAGCGATCCGGAAGGTGTTATGAATATGATCTCTAAGTAGTACGGCATCTTCATAGGACCACAGCTTGAAGGTAAATTCCTCAGCTCCGGGAACTCCGTAGAAGGTAGGCTTTGAACCTGCTGCTAATACTAAGTAATCATAAGAATAGGTCTCGTTTTCAGCAAAAACCGTCTTCTTCTCATAATCAATCGAAGTAACCGTATCCATCTTCACATTTACCCGACGTCCGGCAAATACCTTCTTAAGACTGATCTTAATACTCTCCTCGTCCACTCGGTTAGCTGCAACCTCATGAAGCTCAGTAAGCATTGTGTGGAATGGATTCTTGTCAATAATTGTAATGTTGACATCATTCCTTTTTTTGAATTTCTTGGCTAATTTTTTTGCCGCCAAAATGCCGGCATAACCGGCACCGACAATAACAATCTTCTTCTCCATGTCTGCTCCTTGCTTTTTTACATACAAATTATCACGAAATATTTCGCATGTAAT
This sequence comes from Bacillota bacterium, assembly GCA_023415475.1. Classification (GTDB taxonomy): domain Bacteria; phylum Bacillota; class Clostridia; order Lachnospirales; family Lachnospiraceae; genus Mobilitalea. The sequence goes on from JAEZKL010000190.1 coordinate 19,927, forward strand.
TGTTAAGTTTGTAACAATCTTTTGTACATTTTATAAGTAACCCCAGTTCTCCAAGTTACATTTACTTAACATAGTATAACACGTTTTGAACAATTTGAAAACATTTTTTAAAAAAATAGTGAAAATGGCTACTCTTTTTGTAATAGCATACTCCTGTTTGTGCATATCATATAAATCTGATAGGAATAGACAGTATCATAGTTCCATACGTGAAACAATTGTCACATTTGGTCATAACGTTGACCGGTATCCCCTAATGCGAAAGCTGCACCTCCCCAGATGCAGCTTTCATTTTTTGCTCTATTTTATTCCTACTACCCACTTTGTAAGTTATCCTCGATTAAGAAGCTCCTTCAGGTATCTTCCGGTATAGGATGCGGGTACTCTTGCAACCTGCTCCGGTGTCCCTTCTGCGACAATAAAGCCACCCTTGCTGCCACCCTCAGGGCCCAGATCTATAATATAGTCTGCTGATTTAACAACATCCAGATGATGTTCGATTACTATAACGGAATGGCCTTGATCTACCAATTTATTTAAGCATTCCAGCAGCTTTGCGATATCAGAAAGATGCAGTCCGGTTGTCGGCTCATCCAAAATATACAGATTATGGGCACCCTTCTTAATCTTCGCTAGCTCATAAGCCAGCTTCACTCTTTGAGCTTCACCACCGGACAGGGTAGTGGAGCTTTGACCAAGGCAGAGATATCCAAGCCCCAGCTCGTTCATAATACCAAGCTTATGTCTCAGATAATTGTCCTCCTTGAAGAAAGCAAGTGCTTCCTCAACAGTCATCTCCAATATCTCAGCAATACTTTTACCACGATATTTGATCTCCAGACCTTCTTCACTAAAGCGCATCCCCTTGCACATAGGACAGATTGTCTCGATATCTGCCATAAATTGAAGGTTCGTTACGATTAAGCCATCGCCCGCGCAATGCTCGCATCTGGTACCGTTGGCATGTGTTAAGCTAAAGTCCAGAGCGGTGTAGCCCTTATCCATAGCCTCGGGCTGGGAGGCAAAGATATCACGTATCTTATCGAAGATACCGATATATGTGGCAGGATTGGATTTGCTGTTTCTACCGATAGGCGACTGGTCAATGTTGATTACATTGTTAATCTGATCCGAACCAAAGAGAAAGTCATGTTCTCCCGGTACGATTCGGGCACAGGTCTTATCTATCTTTAACTGCTTATATAATATCTCATTAATTAAGGAACTCTTACCGGAACCGGACACTCCGGTCACACACAGAAATACCCCAAGCGGAATATCCAGATCCACATTCTTAAGGTTATTCTCTCTGGCACCCTGTACGGAAAGGAAGTTATCACCCAGGTTTCTTCGTTGCTTCGGAATCGGTATCTGTAAGGCCCCTGAGAGATATTGTCCTGTAACTGAGGTCTTCTCGCTCATAATATCCTGGAGTGTACCGCTGGCTACGATATTGCCGCCGTGAATCCCCGGACCGGGCCCTATCTCAACAATGTGATCTGCATTCTTGATGGTTTCGATATCATGCTCTACTACAATTACCGTATTCCCGATATCCCTTAGCTTTTTCATCGTTTCAATGACCCGGTCAGAATCTCTGGGGTGCAGTCCGATACTGGGTTCGTCCATCACATAAAGCATTCCCATCAGCTCACTGCTGATCTGTGTCGACATCTTGATACGTTGCATCTCGCCGCCGGAGATGCTATCACTCCTTCGGGTCAGACTGATATAATGAAGTCCGATATCAATCAACAGCTGTACTCTCGCCCTAATCTCATAGAGGATTGAATTTGCCACATCCAGAATGGCCGGTTTAAAGTTTAACCCTTCTATGAACTCCAGAAGCTCGGGTAGCTGCATCCTGCATAATTCATCGATATTCTTATCGCCTATCGTCACCTCAAGTCTCTGCTTCTTAAGGCGTGCCCCGTTACATTCCGGACAGATCTTCTCAATCATACAATCCTTAATAAAGCTTGGCTCAAAGGCCTCTGTAGTTGAGGTTCGGCGGATATACTGGCGATACCAGTGCTCCAGTTCATGTACATATCCCCAGAAGGGCATCTCCCTGCCTACAATCCAGTTACGTTTACCGGAATTCGGCGGCTGCTGCATCTTCACCAATTCGCCCTTGGTACCGTAGAAGATAATGTCATGGATCTCCTTCGGCAGATCCCGAAAAGGAGTGTCCAGGCTGAAGCCATATTGTTCGGACAGACTGTACATCATAACCGTACGGTAGCTGTCTTTCCCATTCACATTATATACCGTGTTCTTTAAAGCACCCTTATTGATGCTCTTCTCCGGAGCTACGATCAAAAATCTCGGCTCCACTACATAGGACATTCCGACTCCCAGACAGGTATGGCAGGCACTTGCTCCGGTGTTAAAGGAGAAATGGAAGGGCTGCATATCACACAGGAACATATGATGCTTCGGGCAGGCATAGCCTTCATAGAAGGAGGGGTCCGCCTCTCCGATCACCTCTACCTTGATCATAATGTCCTCATCCAGAGCCAGCATAGCTGCCTCTATGGATTTGGTTATCTGGATATAAGCATCCTTTTTCAAGGTAAATCGGTCGATAATGAGTTCGATATAGTAGTCCTTTGTCTCATCCAGTTCCCTCTTCTCGGCCAGCGAAAAGGGCTCACCATCGACAAGCAGCTTCTTATAGCCCTTATCACGTAGGCTCTGGAAGGTAAAATTATAATCCTCACCGTAAATCTTATAGACCGGAGCCCGCAATTCTATCACCGTTCCCTCCGGTAAGGTTGAGATATGCTCGGCAATCTGTGCTGCTGTTAATTGCTCCAGTTTATGTCCGCATTCCGGGCAACGTCCGACTCCGGCTGTAGCATAAAGTAATCTTAAGTAATCATTGATATCGGTAACGGTGCCTACCGTAGAACGCGGATTGTTGTTCCCCTTCTTCTGTTCTATGGCTATTACCGGTGAAAGACCTTTAATATAGTCTACCTTTGCCTTCTTCAGCTGGCTGATTCGGCTCTTAGCAAAATTCGATATCGAGTCGAGAAAACGTCTCTGCCCCTCTCCATAAAGCACATCAAAAGCCAGTGAGGACTTTCCCGAGCCGGATACTCCGGTAATGACAGTCAGCTTGTCTCTCGGTATCTCTAAGGATATATTCTTCAGGTTATTTTGCTTTGCACCGGATATTTCAATACTTGTACGAACCACCATAATAATGACCTTCCTTTCTTATAACCTGCAAACTATGTGCCATCGGCATAAAAAGTTGCTGTGTGAAGATGCTTTTCTCTTCACACTTTTCTCCTGATCTCATTGATAATATTGATATGCCATCTCTTCAACAGCCTTCCGGCTCTTGGGCGTAATACGAATTGTCTGCGAAACCTTTGCTATAACACCCATTTCACAGAGAAAATCAAAGATACCAGTGATAAAATGACTATCTGTGCGGAAGTATTTCGTTATCATGGTTACCGTCTTCATCTCCCCGTCTGCCATGTACTCTAACACCGGCTTCTTAATCACGTCCAGATGCTGCTCCAGATACCCCTCCAGTTTTATCATAGCTACCTCTATCTCTTCCTCACTGTAATGATGAGACATCGCCCCTTGATAATATGGAGTTATCATATCCGGATTTAACTCATATGCTTTAAGAACAGCTTCTCTGGAGGGTGATTCGCCGTGAAGGCACACCTCCATTCGGGCAATATTGTCTGCTGCCTTGAGAAGATAGAACTGAGCATACAAAGGATTCTTCTTCACTGTCAGCCATTTACGGCATTTGTCACATTGATGCACAAGCTCGCAGGCAATGAGAAATACGGAGAGTGCCTGATCATCGCTGCCCATGTGTTTAAAATCCTCAAAATATTCGACCAGGCTGTCATCGGTACAATACATGATCTGACCTCTGGAGAGATAAGAATGACCGAAGGAACCACCCTGCAGGCTGTCCAGATAACGTTTGAAGCCGCTGCGCACAACCAGATATACATTAATCGTTATGTCGTCCTCTACGATACAATAGGATTCGTTCTTAAGTACCTGATCCCTTACGATAAGCGTCATATCAATGTCGCTTTTCTCCCAAACCTGGTCATAAGCAAGACTTCCGGCTACAATGACTGCAATGACATTCGGATCCTCCTTCACCTTATCGATGAAGCTTTGAGTCGCCTCCAGATATCGTTGTTTGATCAGCTCCTGTTCCATTTTCTCCATACACTAACCTCCTAATGTAGAATAAACTGCTCCCCTAACTATACCTTCCAATTTTCGGCATATTCACTATTGATTTTTTTACTCTTATGCTTCATAATTACAATAAAACATATGTTCTGTTTTCGTGATTACTATTATACATCAGTGCCTTATGAATTGAGGACAAAAATTGCTGATATCCGTCCTCAAAATAGACAAAAATTGCTAAGTAATATGGCATATGCTATAATAGTGCAGCACAGTTTTCAAGCAGTTAAGCCTATAATATGACTGATATGGATGGTTGGAATGGATAATTACCTTTTGGAAATCATTAAAAATACAACTGAATATATCGAAGACAATCTTCTGGAGCCGATTAATCTGGATACCATATCCGAGAATGTCAATATTTCCAAGTTTCATTTGCTGCGGATCTGGAAGGGTGCAACGACTACCGGACTTATGGAATATGTAAGACTGCGAAGAATCTCCTTATCCCTCGGTGATCTGCTGAATGACCGTTACAGCATCGACTTTATTTCCTCCAAGTATTCCTTTGGAAGTGAGCGCACCTATAACCGGGTATTCAAGGAAGCCTTTGATGCCACTCCTTCCAGATGGAGGCGCAACCCCACACCCGTGAAGATTCTGGATCGTTTCAATGCCGACTTTATGAACTGCGCCGGGGAAGGCTTGATCTTCTTTCGTTCCATTTCCGTGCTGCCTGCTTTTCGTATTGCAGGCCTCGAATATCAGGTGGATATCGAGGATAATTTCCGTAATCAGATTGCGAACCGGTATGGGAATGATTTCTTCTATAACCACCGCCATAGAGTAATCAATCCCGTCGAAAAGGATTCCTACATCGGTTTTACCTCTATTCCGAGGACCTATACCGGCTATACGCTTTATCAACCCTCCATCGAGGTGAATGGCAACAGTATTATCCCTCCCGATATGAAGGTAAAGCATATCAAAGCACATAAGTACGGAGTTTTCACATATATGGGACCGCATCGCCCGGAGGATATCTCCTCAAAGACTCTTGAGTCTATCTGGAAGTATGTATTAGAGACCTGGATGCCGACGATTGACTTCAAATTGGAGGAGAACTTTCACTTTGAGCACATCCACTATTCCAAATGTAATAAGAATTATTCAGAATGTGATCTTTATTACCCCATCTCTGTGTTATAGAAATGAACACAAATAATGCCCCACAATCTCGGAAGCAAATCCTTTTCGGCGATGTTCGTCATACCGAAAAGCTTTCCACAGAGAACGTGGGGCATACTATATAATTTTATATATTATTAATCATTACCCGGTTGTTTTCCGATATAAGCAAGGATTCCTCCGTCAACATAGAGGATATGACCGTTAACAAAATCAGAAGCCTCGGAGGCAAGGAAAATTGCCGGTCCCATAAGATCTTCGGTTTTTCCCCATCTTCCTGCCGGAGTCTTAGAGATGATAAACTCATTAAAAGGATTTCCAGGTACTCGAAGGGGTGCTGTCTGAGGGGTCTCGATATAACCGGGTCCGATACCGTTGCATTGGATGTTATATCCGCCGTACTCAGAGGCAATATTCTTGGTCAGCATTTTAAGACCGCCTTTTGCTGCCGCATATGCCGATACTGTCTCACGACCTAATTCACTCATCATGGAACAGATGTTAATAATCTTACCATGCCCCTTCTTGATCATACCGGGGATTACTGCTTTCGATACGATAAATGGCGCATTCAAATCCACATCGATTACCTTACGAAAATCTGCTGCCGTCATTTCCGTCATCGGAATACGCTTGATAATTCCTGCATTATTAACCAGAATATCAATCACGCCGACCTCTTGTTCTATCTTAGCAATCAGTGCATTCACACCGTCTTCGTCCGTAACATCACATACATAGCCATAAGCTTTGATTCCTAATTCCTCGTAAGCCTTCAGACCTTTATCAACCATCTCCTGATTCAAATCATTAAAGCAAATGGTAGCTCCGGCCTGGGCATAACCGGTGGCAATCGAGAAACCGATACCGTAAGATCCTCCGGTAATCAATGCAATTTTATTCTTTAAGGAGAATTGTTCTATTCTATTATTCATATTAATAACCCTTCCTTCTCATAGACTGTGAAGATGGTCTTTCTTCACACTGCCTACTTGATATCCTTCATCGCAACAGCATCCATATCATCAAAATCCTGATTCTCACCAACCATACCCCAGATAAAAGTATAAGCCTGGGTTCCGCAGCCGGAATGGATGGACCAGCTTGGTGATATTACCATCTCACGGTTTCTCATCACTAAGTGTCTTGTCTCAGTAGGCTCTCCCATATAATGAAATACAAGTGCATCCTCCGGCATATCAAAATAGAGATAAACCTCCATTCTTCTGTCATGGGTATGACAGGGCATCGTATTCCATACACTGCCGGGCATCAGTTTGGTCATACCCATAACGAGCTGACAGCTTTCCACCTGCCCGGGCAGGATATATTTTGTTATTAATCTATGATTACAGGTCTGGGGAGAACCGAGCTCTACATTAATGCAGTTCTCCGGCTTGATGTGAACCGTAGGATATGTCTTATGTGCAGGTGCACTGTTAAAATAAAATAGCGCAGGATTACTCTCTTCCTCACTTGCGAACACAATATCCTTTGCACCCATACCGATATACATGCCGTCTTTATATTCTAATGTATATATGGTTCCATCCACGGTCACTGAACCTCTTCCACCGATATTGATGATACCCATTTCTCTTCTCTCCAGAAAATACTTTGCTCTGATTTCTTCTCCGGCAGTTAAGGCTAACGATGTAACAGGCATTGCTGCACCGATAATAATTCGGTCGATATGACTATAGACTGTCTTGATCTCACCTGGTATAAACATATTCTGTATCAGAAATTCCTCTCTTAGCTGGTCGGTGGTATAATGCTTTACGTCCTTAGGCGATACTGCTGTTCTTAATTCCATTTTATACATCCCTTCATTCTCAATATTTATGTATTTGCCTCAGATATTACTTAATGTATTACTTTATTCCAAACGCATTATCCTTAACATATACCGACCTTATCCTTGGATTCATTATTATTGTTTTCAAAGAAGAGTCCCGGTTATAGGAATAATCTATTCTAATTCTATCATATCGTTTTTTCTTTTTCCTGTGGTTTATTATCAAAAATATTGAATTTATTGAACTATAATGCTAGAATATAGAGAAGCAGTAGAAATGAATAGCCCTTAAGATATAAGAAGCTATATTATTAGAAGCGTAACCGTTGAAGGGTTGGAAAGGAAGTAACTATGAAGGAATTTAGCTCCTGCAAATCAGCGATTGATTCCTGTATATCGGATAAATATTTTGCTATTGCACATCTATTCTTTGAAGAAAAGACTATGAATGTGCACATCCATGACTGCTATGAGATATATTACTCCATCTCCGGAGGCAAGCAGTTTCTGATCGATAATAAGACCTATAAAATTGAACCGGGAGACCTGTTCTTCATCAATCAGTATGAAAGCCACCATCTAAGTCAGATCGAGCAAAAGGAGCATGAACGTATCGTCATCTCCATCCATCCGGATTTTCTGCGTTCACTTTCCACGGAGAAGACAGAGTTAGATTATTGCTTTCTTCACCGGGAGCCCGGTTTTAGTCACCGGATCTCACTGGATAAAAACCAGCAGCAGCGCTTTATGTATTATATTCATAAGATTACCGGTTTATCAGGCTATGGGGAGGATATTCTGGAGCGGTTGGCCTTTACCGAGCTGATGGTGTTCTTTAATAAAGAATTCTATGCGAGTGCACAAAAAGAAGAGGCTGTTAACAGCTTTACCTGCCAATATGACCAACAGGTGAACGACATCCTGGAATATATCAATGCAAATATCAACGAACCGATTACGATACAGCTGCTTGCAGAGCAGTTCTTCCTCAGCAAATCCTTTATCTGTCGTATCTTCAAGCAGTCCACAGGAACAACGGTCAATAAATATTTAACTGCCCGCAGAATCAGTATCGCTAAGGCCTTACTATCCGAAGGGTCCAGCGTGAATGAAGTCTACGAGCAGTGTGGTTTTCAGGATTATAGTACGTTCTTAAAATCCTTTGCGAAATCAGTTGGGTTATCCCCCAAAAAATATGCCTTATACAATAACCGGATCTGATCCGGTTATTCTTCTATCTTGACCGTTCTTCTCTTCCATCGGCCGGAGAAGAAGAACCATAAGCCAAGGATAATCGTTGAAGACGTACTCAGCGGAACAGCCAGCCCTACTCCCCGGAGTCCCAGTCCGGCTGCTTCGCTTAGCAAATATGCCATCGGGATACGTATTATAATTGCTGATATAATGTTGCTGAATAAGGAAAAGGTCGTATGTCCGGTTCCAATACAGAAGCCGATCAGACAGAAGGCAACCGGTACCAGAAGATAATCAATGGAAAACATTCGAAGGTACGGAATCCCTACGGTAATCAATTCTGGATCAGCGGAGAACATTCGAAGTACATCCTGCGGAAAAATGGTCGTAAGTATGAAAATCGGAATTGAGATCGCATATGCCAGGCCTATTCCCGTAAGCATCGTCTTAATTGCTCTGTCTTCCCTCTGAGCACCGATATTCTGAGCCACCATCGCTGATACTGCTGCATTCATGGCAATCGCCGGGAGGATGGCAAAGCCGTTGTATTTACCGACGGCTCCTACTGCTGCAGAGGCAGTTACACCCATGTTATTCACTAAAGCCGTCAGGAACAAAAAGGATAAATTGCTGATCAGATTCTGAATCGTTAGAGGAATACCCAGCTTCAGTATACTCTTAAACTGACCCAGATCAATTTGGAAGGATTTAATATTAAAGTCAAATACAAATTTCTTTCTGCGAAGATAGATGACACACAATATCATACTGAATGCCTGTGATATAATCGTTGCAATCGCCGCACCAAAGGCTCCCTGATTAAATACTCCGACTAAGATCAGATCCAGGATAATATTTGTCGCACAGGCAATTGCCACAAAATAGAGAGGGCTTTTACTATCACCCATGCCACGCATAATCGCACTTAACGCATTATATCCAAATATAAATACTGTACCAAGAGCAGTCACCATGAGATAAACACTTGCTTCCTCATAGGATTCCTCCGGTGTATGTATCATTCTGAGAATAGGATCCTTCAGAAATAGCATAAGCAGGGTCAGAATGACTGCCGATATAATCAAAGTGGATAACAAGGTACCAATGATTTTCTGCAGCTTATTGGTTTTCTCTGCTCCGACGGACTGAGCGATCATAATGGTACCACCGGTACTGATGCCAACCGCTACATTTAAAATAATCATGGTAACCTGCCCGCCGATGTTCACTCCGGACATGCTGGCTGTTCCGTTAAATTGACCCACAATCACCATGTCGGCGACACTATATAAGGTCTGAATGATATTAGAAATAATAAATGGGATAGCGAAGATAATTAGCTGTTTTGCTACATTTCCCTTCACCAGGTTCTTCTGTTCATACATAATTGGTACCTTTGGCTTTCTTATATTTGTTTTGTAATAGACTGAAAATATTCTACCCTTGTTTCAATATTTCGTCAACAAGAAACTCATGACTTTCCGTCAATGGAATACTAATATTTTACCGTTTATTCATGATAGGATTCTACATTGACTTTTAATTAAATTAATGCTACTTTTCATAATACATGAATAGAAAGTATACGACAAATATCCGAAGGAAGAAGCATGGAGATTAGTGTGAAAAATAAATTTTTCACACAGCAAATTTGTGCCTGCTGCCCCAGATTTGCAGGTTATGAGAAAGGCATGGTTATTTTTATGAAACCTAATACAGAACGTGACGAAAAACGGAACTTTTATAAAATGGTCTTTTCCCTGGTATTGCCCATGGCCTTACAGAACCTCATCAATGTCGGTGTCTCCACCGCCGATGTGGTTATGTTAGGCAAAGTAAGTGAGACCTCCTTGTCCGCCTCCTCCCTAGCCGGACAGGTGCAATTTATCATGACCCTCATTCTCTTCGGTCTTACCTCCGGTGCAGCCGTGTTAACTGCACAGTATTGGGGCAAGAAGGATATCCGGACCATTGAGAAGATCCTTGGTATTACGATGCGATTCGCATTGGCTGTTGCCGTAATATTTACTATTATTGTTCTACTCTTTCCCATCCCGGTGATGCACATCTTCTCGAATGAAGCAGATGTCATAGAACAGGGTGCTGAGTACCTTAGAATTATGGCTTTTTCCTACGTATTTATGGCAATGACCATGATATACCTGAACATTATGCGAAGCGTAGAGCGGGTAATCATTGCAACTGTTGTATATCTGGCCTCCCTGATTACCAATGTTATTCTGAATGCTATCTTCATCTTTGGTATGTTTGGTTTAGAGCCTATGGGTATTCGCGGTGCGGCACTGGCCACCTTGATTGCTCGAATCCTGGAGCTAGTCATTGTTTGGTTCTATGCTACCTTTAAGAATAAAACAGTACGCTTTCATATCCGGGATTTATTCGTTCATGATAAGCTATTGTTCCGGGACTTTCTAAAATATTCTATTCCCGTTATGTTGAATGAATTGATTTGGGGTACAGGAACCAGTGTAAATGCAGCTATTATCGGTCATCTAGGTAAATCTGTCGTAGCAGCCAATTCCGTTACTCAGGTTACAAGGCAGCTGGCAATGATTGTTGCCTTTGGTGTGGCCAATGCAACCGCTATCATCCTCGGGAAAGTACTCGGTGAAGGCAAGGAGGAGCTGGCGAAGCTTTATGCCAAACGTTTCATCCGTATTACTATCCTGCTGGGAGTCATCGGTGCCGGTATTATCCTTATTGCTTCCCAGATTGCAAGGCAGACCTTGTCTTTAAGTGATGAGGCCAGAAATTATCTTGGAATTATGATGTTCGTTATGACCTACTTTGCCATTGGGCAAGCCTTTAACACTACGATGGTGGTCGGAGTATTTCGTGCCGGCGGTGATACGAACTTCGGTTTATTCTTAGATTGCACTACTATGTGGTGCGGCTCCATTCTCCTCGGCGCTCTGGCAGCCTTTGTCTTCCATCTGCCGATACCCGTGGTATATGTCATATTGATGAGTGACGAGGTGATAAAAATTCCCCTGACCATATGGCGCTATCGATCAATGAAATGGGTGAATAATGTGACGCGGTAAAACATACAAGGCAGCCTATACTCACAGGCTGCCTTCTCGATTTTACTCGCCGCACGTACCTGAAAAAGCGTAGCAGAGACTAGACTGCTACGCATGAATCTGAATAAAGCTTATTGTATTATTGCAAATCTTATTAAAACTATTGCTTAATACCGGAGACTGCGATACTCTGAACAATATATTTTTGCAAAAACAAAAACATAATTGTTAACGGTATGGCACTTAATACTGCCACTGCCATTCTTGGCCCATAATAGATCGAGGTTTCCTGAGCATTAAACAAAGCTACACCGACTGATATCATTTGCTTGGCAGAAGATCGAATGACAACCAAAGGCCATAGATAGGAATTCCAATTGGCAATTATTTGAAGTATACTCAGAGTGGCAATGACCGGTTTCGATAAAGGAATGATGATCCGAAAGAATATTCTCCACTCTCCCGCGCCGTCAAGATATGCCGACTCTCTTAAGGAATCAGGTATCGTTGCTATACTCTGTCTGGCAAAAAATATACCATATATATATGCAAAATTACCCAGAATTAAAGGTGCATAGGTATCCAACATCCCCCATTTTTTATACTGCAAAAACAGAGGTATCATTCTCGATTCAAAAGGGATCATCATTACAGCCAGCATAAAGTAAAACCAAAATCTTTTAAAAACAAATTTGCCTTTTGCAAACGCATATCCACAGGTCAAGGCAAAGAAGACAGATATAACCGTATTAATTATGGTAACTGTTGCTGTGTTCGTATAATATTTCTTCAGATTTATTAGCTTCGCTGCAGCCTGATAATTAAACAAGGATGGTTCCTTTGGTATTAATGAAAACTTTGGCAGTGACGTTAAAGCTGCGCGATCAAAGGATAAAACAATTGTCCATAACAGAGGCGTCAGAATGATCAATAATAATGCCAGCAATAATAGAGCAACAATAACTTTTCTTATTCTTTTTGCTTTCATATGTATCACTCCTCCTCAAACATGCCGGTTATTTTAACATTAAACAATGTAAAGACGAATACAATTACAAACAATATCATTGCACCCGCAGATGAAATACCATATTGCGGTACTTCAAAACTATACTGATAGATATACATCAAAATGGTTTGCAAGGTACCACCAGGGGCACCGGCAGAATTATTTCCTCCAATGATAAACAAATCTGTAAATCTTGAAAAACCTGAGATTGCGCTTGTTACAAAAAGAAATGCAAAGCTTTGCTTCATAAGTGGTATCGATATATAAAACAATTTCTTTAACCCATTTGCACCGTCCACCTCTGCAGCTTCATACACTTCTGTCGGTATTGACTGCAGGTTCGCCAGATTAACCAGCATGGAATACCCTAAGTTCATCCAAATCCATAGAATTGTGGCGCCGATTTTAGCATAATTTGAATTAGATAACCATCCAACTTGGATTTCCCTCTGTGTGATTACAGATAAAAAATTATTAAAAAGCCCGTCATTTCCTTTTAATACGACCTCAAACATCAGAATAACGCTGACACCGGTTATGATATTGGGCAGATAATAACCTACTCTGAAGAAGCTTTGTAATTTACCTTTTCCAAGATTATTGATCAGAGTAGCCAGAACAAATCCAAAGGGTATGGTTAGTAACCCTAACAGCATTAAAACCAATGTATTAAAAAACGCTTTTAAAAATGTCTTATTCGATAGCAGCAGCCAATAATTATTTAAACCAACATACTCTTCTCCGTATCCGAGGAAGGATACATCATACATACTGTATTTGATCGTTGACAGCATGGGAGTATACACCAAAACAATTAAGGTAACTAAACTTACAATAATAAAGGAGTACCATACAAGTTGCTTTTTTATTTTGCTACGAGCCCATTTTTTCTTATTCATAGTGCCTCCAATTTTAGACATGCCATATACCTAGAAGCAATACAGAAAGGAATGGTAGTTAAGAATTGGTTCACCACTCCTTTCTGTATTTAAAGTAAATAGAAATAGGAATATTCCGTTTTTATATTGAAAGGACTATTTTCTAATTACTGGCTTTCAGATACGCGTCAACATTATTTTGAATATATGCCCCAGCCTCTTCTGCTTTCATATTACCGAGAAGCAGTTCTCCAATGACATTACCCATGTCTGAGGTAATAGCTCCAAAGCTGACATTATTCGTATAATCGTTTGTTGAATTATTGAATCCAACCGGGTTCTTAGCTAATGCATTATTAATTACAGTACCATATTTATCACCCATGGCTTCACTTACAACCTTCATGCCCTCTCTATTGTTAGGAAGCTGCATAGCATCAACCAGCCATTTTTGAATCTCTTCATCCGTTACTAAGAATTTAATGAATTCCCATGCCCATTCTTTATTTTCACTTGACTTACTAATTGCCATATTATTGTCACCCATGAATAAGGAGGGTGATCCTTTGTATTCACCGACTTCAATTGCAGGCATTGTCAAGTATACGAAACGATCTTCTCCATTGCAAGCCTTAATCTCATTATAATGTTTAAAAGCACCCTGATCCCATCGTATTGCTGTATCATTTTCTGCGGTGATGGATTTTACTACATTTGTACCTTCCTTTACATCCGGACTACAAAATTGTGCCAGGTCTGCAATCATCTGAAACGCTTTTGTTGTTCCTTCCCCAGTAAAGTCCACTTTACTTTCTGCTACTGTTTTGCCATATGTAATGGTTTTTGCATCGAAAGCAGAGGCTATCATTTGATAATTGAAAAAGCGGTTACCTACAGCGTCTGGTTCTACGATTTGAACTCCCCAGGTCTGCTTTCCTGTGACAGGATCGATTCCGGTCATTTTCTCAGCTAAAGCTACAACATCCTCCCAAGTCCAATTTTCATCCGGTAATGCTACTCCGTAGTCGTCAAAAATTTGCTTATCCAATATAGCAATCATCGGATTCATCGCATAACTCATACCTGTAGTAGTCATAACACTAAGATCTCCGTTAACATCTGTTCTTCTTTGTGCTACACTGAATATCTTGTCCATCAGTTCCGGTTCTTTTTCAATATAAGGATCTAGCGGCTCTGCCAAGTCAGTAAGGCTCGCACCATGCATGATAATATCAACACCTCCGCTTAATGCAGCTGTCTGAATTGATGCCTGCCAATTATCCCATGGAATCGTCTCTATTTCTAAGGTTACATTCGGATATAATTCATTCCAGCGTTTTACTAATACCTCATATCCCGGTAATTCAATTCCACTTACTAAGTCAATAGAACCTGTTTCTGTGAGTTCCGTAAGTAATCCCGGGCCAAATAACTTCAATGTAACTGGTGTATCCGATTTGGCAGGTGTATCCTTTGATGCTTCTGTTTGTGTCGAAGATTGGGTATCTTCCTTTTTAACTGTTTCTTCACTTTCCTTCGTTGAAGAACATCCATACAATAAAGTAACAGCCATGCTAAGTACTAAAACTAACGATAATAATTTTCTTGAAATTTTCACAATTATCCTCCCTGTTTTGATTTAATAGAATATCAAGTACTTTTTCTAACCTACGATGTAATTATACTATTTGCATAAATTCAATTCTTCAAATATCTTATTAATCATGCAACATATATTAATATCAAAATCTATAGCTTATTTTGTATATCACTATTTCTTAAATATCAGACTCATTTACATGATGTTTTGTTGGTATTCAACAAGCACTGCTCATTGACTTTTAAACATTTAATACAAATTCTCTATTCCCTTCTTTACTCAAATGGATTTTATGGCTCGTTTTCCGGCCATCGATAAGAACCTCTATCTCATATTCTCCAAAAAAGCCATCAAATAAAATTTCATTTTGATCAAAGTCTAATTCCGTATGCCACTCCTTGTGTATCAGACGATCTAAAACATGATATACGGGTTTTTTACTCATATCATAATTTAGTAGTCCACCACCGTAATAATTTTCTCCTTCTGCGCTTCCCAAGGGTGCGTATGCTGCAGTACCATCTACAAAGTTCCACCAAACAATCGATTCCATACTCGGATGACTAAACCAAATTCTATATAACCATTCTGTCAATTGAGCCTGAACTTCTTTATTCTCATCTGTAAGCCCGTAAGCCGGAACTGTAACCTCGGAAATATGCAACGGCCGATGAAATCTGCCGTAAGTATCCATTACGTCGAATAAGCAAGTAGGATTAAGTAATATCTTAGCCTCTTTTTCTAACACCTCCGGTGTTCTAAAGAGATGGTACTGTAGTCCAATCGCATCAATCTTGGAACCCTTCATCAGCATATTTTCAATCTGCATGTAATAAGCGCTCAGTTCCCATAGGAAATGAGATTGCCAGGAATACTCTGTCGTTTCATTGATAAACAGACGGTTTCCGGGAAAATATCGGTCTGCCAAATCAAATACACGGCTAACATAGTCATGAGGAAGTCGATTATCTTTCTGGTGTGAGGGCCTTGATAAGGATTCATTTACAACATCCCAATCACGGATTCGATCTTTAAACACCTGAGATATCTCACGTAATCGACGTTCCACCCGGAAGAAAGCCTCATCCTTATCATTCACAAGCCATTCCGGTAAAAAATGGTGCCAAAATAACGGATGGCCTTTCACTGCGATATTATTCTCCTCACAGTATTTTAAAATCTTTTCAGGAGCCGGTCGTCGGTAAACATCTACCGGATTCTCCCCAAATCTTGGTTCTCCATCTGCCAGTTCAAAATCCGACCAATAAAATGGTACGATGGCATAATTAAAGAGTTTTTTAAATTCCTCACGATATGCTTTATCATGTTCTTCATCCGGAAATTGATCAAGCATAAATATATTACATCCAAACTTAAAATCATGTGTTTTCTGATTTACATGTACCTTAACATTTTCTACCAACTCTCCGTTGCTGTTAACTACCTTGATTTTAGCAAAGGCCTTACGATATCTTTGAATATCGCTCTCTATTCTTTTCTCACTCTGCACTCGTTGCTCTTCAAAAAATCTTAATAATGAATGACTCATATTACTCGCTCCTTTCGCATTATAAACATTTTCCACCGTCAACATAGATACTCTGGCCCGTTATATATCTTCCTTCCTCTGAACAAAGCAACGATACAATTCCGGCGCAGTCGTCGGCTTCACCATAAAAGCCCACCGGAATAGAACTTATTACTTTCTTCGCATACTCTTCATCTGCTAAAGCATCCCTGTTTCGGTCGGTATAAATGACTCCGGGTGCAACATTGTTCACTGTGATTCCATCCTTCGCCAACTGAACCGCCAGAGATTTCGCCATGTTTGTTTGAGCCGCCTTCGATGCAGAATAGACCAACATATCCGGATGTGGTTTTTCTTCCTGCACACTTCCGATTGTTACAATCCTTCCCCACCTATTCCTGCGCATAGATGGTACAGCCTGTTGAATAAGCAGTATGCTTGCCAATAAATTGCAATTGATCTGACTGTAAAATTCCTCGATCGAAATATTTTCCCATTGCTTTTTATATTGAACCGATGCATTCAACACCAGAATATCCACATCGCCAATTTCTTCGATCAATCCTTCCACATTCTCGGGTTTACATAAATCTGCCTGGATGATCGAGCAGGATCTGCCCAGTGCTTCAATCTGCTCCTTCACTTCTTCTGCATTACTTTTATTTCCTACATAATGCACAATGATATCCGCTCCATTTTTCGCTAAATCAATTGCGATTGCTCTTCCAATACCGCGGCTGGAGCCTGTAATAAGAGCTTTTTTTCCGTTTAGTTTATGCTGCATGCTTCATGACCTCCTAGTAAATCCGAGATATCATATTCTTTATTGAACTCCATGATAAAGCCATTATCAATCTGAGATGTATACTTGAATGGATCTTCTGTATTACTTGCGAACATACCGTAGTGGTTTGGTATTCCTACCTGCGGATTTATAATCTTTGTTAGCCTGACAGCTTCATCCACATTCATGTTTCCAAGCTTTCCATTAATACAAACGAACATAATCGTGATACCCAGCTCTTTCAACTCTTCCAGTTTTTCATGATACAAGGTATCGCCGGAGAAATAAAGCTTTTTTGAATCAAATTCCACAATAATTCCAATGGCGTCCACTGAATGATCTGCGAAGACCGCTGTTATTTGAAAATTACCGGCAGATATATGTTCTCCCACATCTATCGTTGTGATCTTCTTACATCCAAGCTTTCTCAACCATTTCTCGCACGATGAAGGAGCAAGTAAATGAATAGCGTCATGCTTCATTTTCTCAATTGACTCCGTTTCAATGTGGTCAAGATGGTCGTGGGTGCAGATCACATAATCAGCATCGATATCCTCCGGCTGTATCGGAGCCTCCACCATCCTCGGACGGCCTGCAACTTTATTCACAACATCCGATAAATAGGGATCAATTATAATTTGTGTCGTATCATCCTCTAAAATATATCCACTTTGTCCAATCCAACGTAGCTTCATCCCATCCTCCTACAGCGCTGTCTGTGTATCATTCGGATCACCATTTTTAGCCAAGTCATATTCCTTAGACCAATCAAGCTCACGATAATCCTTACCACGTTCATCCTTCTGTATAAATTCCATTAGCATATCCAGCATTTCAACTGTCCATGTATTTCGGTCTATTTGAGCAGTAGTAAATTTGTTCTGCCCAATCATCTCAAAGCCGAAATCATCCTTGATGTGAGTCTTAGCCGCACCTTCCACAACCTCAGCCACCAAGTGACTTGGGATGAATAAAACACCGCCTCCCGCTCCAAATACGATATCTCCGGGAAGACAGATCGCATTGCCTATTCTGGTCGGTGTGTTAAAGCCGGTCATGACAAAATCCCGGATTGGTGTGGGATCAATGCCTCGATAATATACTTGAACATCCGGTACCTGCTTCATCTGTTCAACATCCCGAACACCTCCCCAGATGACACCGCCACCTGTCTTTGTCTTATTCTTAATTGCAGTGGTAAGATTTCCTCCAAGAAAAGTCCCCTTATAAATTTTATCATACATATCTGCAACAACAACATCGCCCTCAACCAGACTATCAATCACCCACTGATTATAATTACCTTTTCTTCCTTCGTCTGCACCAATTTGGAACATCGTCTCATGCAAATCAGGTCGAGTAGGACAAAATGTACAGGTCACTGCCCTGCCGATGAGCTTTCTGCCATCATCATGCAAGGTACTTAATCTCCCCTCAAACTGGCTTTCATAACCCTTGACAAAGATAGGCTTCCATACTTCTTCCAGTGTCATTTTTCTTAGCTCAGTAAAGTACTTCGGGTCAACATAAGGTCTACCATCCGGTAAACGGTCACCCTTCCACTGAGGGGTCATTGCAATGATATCTTCTTTGCTATTGAAATGCATTCTATACCCTTCTCTCTATAAGTTTATTTTGTAGTTCAAGAATTTTTATTTTTAACTCCAGATTCTGTCATTTGAGAATTCTTTATCCCACTGTGTCGTTGCTTCCCACATACCAGGTATTTGAGGGTTAATGTGATCTCTTATCACTTCTTCATTTAAAGCATCAATTCCCAGTCCTGGTTTATCCGGCACTGTGATATATCCGTTTTGAATAATCGGCTGCTGCAAGCCCTTCACCATATCACTCCACCATGGAACATCAATTGAGTGGAATTCCATTGCAAGGACATTATGCATTGCAGCGCATACGTGAGCTGCTGCCATGCAGGCGATTGGGCTTTCTGCCATATGTACTGCTACTGCAACCCCATTTTCATCTGCAATATCTGCAATCTTTTTCAATTCAAGAGCTCCACCGCAAGTCAAAATGTCAGGATGAATGACAGATACTGCTCCGGCCTTTATCATTTTGGCAAAGCCTTCCTTCAGGTAGATATCTTCCCCTGTACATACCGGGATAGTAGTAGAATTTTTAAGTCTTATATACTGATCCGTATACATCCATGGAATCATATCCTCTACCCATGCAATATTATATGGTTCCATTCTACGGGCAAATTTGATACAATCTTCAACGCAGACATGTCCAAAATGATCCACCGCAAGGGGTACCTCATAGCCGATGACCGATCTGACATCTCTTATGTACTGTTCCAGATAATCAAGTCCCTTTTCGGTAAGATGAATTCCGGTAAACGGATGTGCTGTATTTACGATATCGTAACTCTTTTTATGCTTCACCATCTCCGGTGTTACAGAACCACCCTGAACATTCAAAATATGGCTGGAGTACTTCTTCATATCCTCAATAAACCCAAGCGGGGCATTCAGAGTTCCCGGTTCCTCAAGTAATAAGCCAATTCCCAGGTCCATCTTTAAGAATGTAAATCCCATGTCCAAACGCTTTTTCAGCGCATATCCCATATCCTTCCCAGTATGCTTTCCATCAACATCGGTATCACAATACACTCGAATTTTGTCACGGAACTTACCGCCCAGCATCTGATAAAGAGGAACTCCATAAGCTTTACCGGCTAAATCCCAGAGTGCAATCTCAATTCCTGAGACACCTCCACCCTGTCTGGAG
>JAEZKL010000001.1 GCA_023415475.1 Bacillota bacterium
GTTTTGGTTTCATCACAAACGATAACGGTGGAGAAGATGTATTTGTACATTTCTCTGGTATCGCTTCCAACGGCTTCAAGACATTAGAAGAAGGCCAGAAGGTTACATTTGACTTAGAGAAGGGTCAACGTGGTATGCAGGCAGTTAACGTAACTGTTGCATAATGTAATGAAAAGCGATTAATTATCCCTAGCGGATTAACCATGAGGATGTGTTACAGACAGCTTCGGCTCGTTGGTAACACATCCTCTTTTTAATACTTAATTCATAAAATCTCTGTGAAGCTGATATTTGATGAATACAAGATTCATAAAAAGTTTGTAAAGTTAACTTTTTTAAACCCATTATTATATTATTTCGAAAAATCCCCAGATATAGGTCTATATAGTTTTTCCTAGTAGTTTGGATCCTTTATCTGTTTCTTGAAAGGAGTATAATCTTTATATGATGGAAATCGTTAAGAATGCGTAGCAAAGGCTATCGCAAATAAGTAAAACGAATGTGAAATAGCCTTTGCCCAATCCTATGAATTTAATTCATGACAATCGTATAGGAGGAGCAAAATGAGCTATATAAAAGCAGAATTAGTACTACCACAGGAGCTGCTGGCTATCATTCAGGAATATGCACAGGGTCAGTATCTCTATATCCCTAAGAAAGCAGAAAATTATAAGGAATGGGGAGAGGATACCGATACCAGGATGCAGCTTCGTCTCCGAGACGAAGAAATCTATCGTAAATATAAGGAAGGCGACAACGCAACGAGCCTAGCCACCGAGTATTATTTATCCTTGAAGAGCATCCAGCGGATTCTATTAAAAGAAAAGAATAAAGAACTTCATTATGTATCGAATTAAATATTATTATCTCAGAGCTGCTACAATCCTCGATTAAGTTGATTGTAGCAGCTCTTTTTTATCTCGGTAAGCCTTAAATCCCAATTATATTTCTCAAAAGAGTTTAAGGTATTTTATCTCGCCTGCACGTGGTATTCTAAAACTATAAAATAACGGAGGATATGCTATGACTACGCCCGATCACAACTAATTTTCAAAACAACCATATGAAAATGCATGATGATACCCGTAATAACAATATGGGCTTCTTTTTCATGCAATCTTTTCGAGAAAACTTGATAACAAGTAGAATTGATAAATCAATTCACTTGTCATGAACAATAGAAAGCACGCTTCACGAACTTTTTATTGTCATGAATTAGTGTGAGCTGTGTAGAATTAGAAGCCTCCTGCCAATTGAACTGTCACAGGAAACAGAATAATACATAATATAACTTTGACTTTTTGACTGAATATCGACTCTATCTCTATACAGCTTTGATAAGGAGCGTATAGAAATGCAAAACACTTATAACTGGGAGATTACTCCCTCTACCTGGCCTATGATCATTCGTAATTGCCCTAAATGCGGCAGTTCCTCCGAATATGAATGCAGTAAAAACTTTCGGGTCAATGCAAATCATAATTCCATCGATGTATGGTTGATTTATCAATGCAATAAATGCAATAACACTTTGAATCTGGAGATAATCTCACGGACCAATGTGAAAGCAATCGATAAGGAGCTTTATCATAGCTTTCTATCAAATGATAAAGAGCTTGCCAAATATTATGCTTTTGATATAGCAACTCTCGTAAGAAATAAAGCAAACGTCTCGTATGAGCATGTAAGCTATGAGGTTAAAGGTGATAGCCTTTCCTACCGCGAGCTAACCTCGGCCTGCCAGATTGATATCCTTTGTACCTATCCCTTTGAGCTACGTCTTGACCGGCTACTTGTCAGGCAGCTTGGCCTATCCAGACAACAGATTAAGAATCTGATCCTAGACGGTAAAATCATTAGCACCGCAGGAAGCAATATCACAAGACTTAAAATAAAGGACCGGCTTCAGGTTATATTATATCCTTTGCCGAGATAAGGAATAGTAACAAGAAAGAGGATGTTTCAGAACACATTCATTAGCATTAGTCAAGGCTAACAATACATGTTCTGAAACATCCTCTATACCGTTAATCATTCATAATCTCAACTTCCTTTAATACTCTTCTCGGATTCCAAACTCGGCGGATTCTACCCATTCCTCGGGGCGGGTCACCAGTTTAACCAGCTCCTCGAACAATACCAAGTGTTCCTCCTCCTGGCGGATTAGGAAATCGTATATTTCCTCCTCTAATACACTGCCCGCTTTGGTTTTCATATTCTTATACAATTCGATGCTTTGTACTTCCAGCTCACAGGCGATATGATACGCATCCAGCTGCTTGACCGATTGTTCCTTCCTGGAAAGTTTGAGATCGCTAAACACGGATTTAAACTCCGGACGGATAAACTGAGACTCTAAGCTCAAGTCTTCCTTCTTCTTATACTTTTCCAAAAGATTGGCATGCTGCTTTTCTGAGTCTGCCAATAGCAAAAACACCTTACTCAGCTCATTATCGTTATTTAATTCAGCTAAGTCCAAGTAGTATTTCTGCCCTTCTAACTCCATATTAATTGCAAAATCAATTGTATTCATGCATCATCCCTCCTATTTTCTATTTTCATAGACACAATAACCCTGCAGGCTGAATCTTCGATGTCGCTGGAAACCCGAAAGAAGCAAGGAACGAGCACATTGCGCGAGTTACGCAGCTTCTTCCCGTACGAATCGCTTTTTATTCACTATAAGCATCCTCGAACATTTAATTCTGTATCATATATTTTATATCTATAACTTACTTATGATATGGCTGATTATGAATAATTCGGTAGGCACGATAGACCTGTTCCAGTAAGATCATTCTCATCAGTTGATGGGGAAAGGTCATTTTCGAAAAGCTCAGCTTATAATCCGCCCTCCTAATAACTTCCTCCGATAATCCAAGAGAACCTCCGATAATAAAGCTGATGTGACTGGTTCCCGAAACACCTAAGATATCAATCTTCTCTGCCAGCTCCGGCGATGAAAGCATCACTCCGTCAATTGCCAGAGCAATACAATACGAATCCTCCTTTAAGACTTTCAGGATCCGCTCCCCTTCCTTCTTCTTTATTAGATCTTCGAGGACGCTGCCGGCATTATCCGGAGTCTTTTCATCCGCCAATTCGATAATTTCCAGGCTGCAATACCTGCTTAGGCGCTTGGTGTACTCTTCCACTCCCTGAGTCAGATATTTCTCCTTCAATTTACCCACACAAATCAGCGTTACCTTCATTCTCTCCTACTTCCCTCTGCTCTTCTTCCCGAATATATTCATATAAAACGCCATTCTTAACTATCTTCAGCTTCTCGCCTACAAAGCCCCTTCTGCGAAGCTCCTTCTGGAAGTTATATAGCATAAAGCCGTGAAATACAATCAGGATGTTCTCTTTGGACCAATCAATCCGATCAAGAAATGCATTGATGCGCTTCTTAGTATCTTTAATCGATTCAGGCTGGCTTTTTGATCTAAAATACCAGGCTAGCCGGCCACATACATGCCATAACTCAAAGGGTAGCCGGAAGCGCTCCGTATGGATGAAGGGAGCGTTGTCAACCTCACGCAGTAATTTATCAATTTTTAGATTTCCGCTGTATACTTCCTTTGCTGTAGTAATCGCTCTCGGCAAATCACTGACATAACAGATATCCCATTCGATACCGTACATTTCGACCTTTTTCTTTATCACCTTAGAAACCTCGTATTTTTCCGACCAATCGCGAAACTCTTTCGAGGTCATCATTCTTTTATGGGGGCAATTAACCTTAAAATGCCGTAACAATCCAATACGCATAGCTTTCTCCCGATTCCTGTCATAAGTATGTAACCAAATAGCTTATAAACACATTTATAACATACCTTCACTTAAATTAGCTTGTGATGCCAAAGCACCGCTAATCTGAGCGGTAGTACAATTCAATTGAAAAATCTTTTATTTTTCATTCTATCCCTTTGACGACAAAACTCTATTTTTATTTTACATATTTTTATATCATATTTCAAGTAAAAGGTTCCGAATAATCTCTGCTATTATCTCCGGAACATGTTTTTCGTTATCATAACAGCGAAAGAAAGTGTGCGTGACAGGCTAAACATAATGGGGTGCCTTAAAGAAGCTTAAGACACCCCCTATAGTACTTTACTTAGCTAAATCAGTAATAATTATTGCTCGCCACGTGCAACTGCTGCTCTTCTCTGGATCTCTGTTGTTAAGGAATCCAGGTATGCATCGACATCTACTTCTTCTTTATAAACTGCCTGATATTCATCCCAGATTGCATCAAATTCTGCTTCGGATGCCATCATAGCCTTAGGAAGCCAGGAATGCTTAAGCTCAGTCATCTTATTCTTAGCCTGACCTTCTGCAGTATCAGCAGTCCAGTTATTGGTAAAGGACCACATCGGATACCAAGGATCGTTGGTAGTTCTAGTCTCACCTAAGAAATCAAGGAAGGTCTTGTAGCCGTAACCATCAAGAAGCTGCTTCTCAACATCATATAGGGAATCATAGAACTCGTTAGGCTGATTTATAGGATCCTGTGCATTCTTACCGTCTGCCAGCATACCTTCAAAGTGAGGGAAGTAAGCATATGCTTGATTTACTAAGTTATCCGTTACATAATCCTGATTATTAAAGTTTGCTCTCTGCTCTTCTGTCTTGTAGAATACACCGTCATCGCCTACCATATAATCGATGCCCTCCTCACCCCAGGATCTTAAGGTCATAATCTCAGGAGAAAGAAGATCATTGATAAACTGTAATGCGCCGGGGATATCCACACAGCTGGTTGTAACAGCTAAACCATTAGATACGGCAAGAGCGGAAGGGCTATGCCACTGCTGAATGCCATCACCTGAATAGGAGATAGGAAGCGGAACATAAGTCTTACCTACTAAGCCCTGTGTTACTAATGCATCGTTAGCAGTATTGAAGTTCCATAACTGGTCTAAGGTACCACATACTCTACCGGTAGATAATAATGCAATATATTGATCGTAAGACATTGTGTATGTCTCAGGATGAACTAAACCATCGTTAAATGCCTTGTTCATTCTCTGATAGTATGTCTTTGCTTCCGGTAAAGTATTGTAGTCAATTGCTGTCTCTGTCTCAGGATCTACGATACATGCACCATTGTTAGGATAACCCATTAAGAAATAAGGGGGATTCTCAATACCGAAATATCTCCAGTCCTCAGTACTCATAGTGAAACCAACGGTTTCCTGACCATCAGCTGTAGTAGGGTTAGCTTCCATGTAAGCCTTAATGGTATCAAAATACTGATCCATTGTGGTAATCTTCGGATAGTTAGCCCAGATCAGAACGTCCTTCTGAATCCAGAAAGCTTCGTCCCAATGGTAGGTAGCAGCATCTGCACCCTGGATAATACCGAACTGAGGCATAAAATAAATATGACCATCCTCTGCTCTAACCTTATTCCAGTCAGATTCTGATAAATAGTTCTTAATATTCGGATAATCATCCCAGTACTCATCAATCGGAATTAATGCGCCTGCCTCTAATAATGCAGCAGTTCCGGTAGCTCCGGTGATGAAATCAGGATAATCGCCACCTGCGATCATAACACTAATTCTCTCATCTGCGGTCTGACCTGTTAACCAGATGATCTTTGCCCAAGCACCGATTTTCTCAGCAATAGCTTGCATAGAACGGTTGTCATCCGGGATTTGAGTTCCGGGAACTGCATTGAACATTGTGAACACTTTTATCTCTTTTGGTTCATCGCTTGCAGCTTCCTCTTTGTCAGCCGGCTGCTCTGTTTCTGTTGTACCCTTATCCTCAGGTGTAGTTTCCTCTTTCTTACAACCTGCGAATAGAGCTCCGAACATTGTGATTACCATAAGTACAGCAATCAGGGTTTTGATTTTTTTCATATTGCTCCTCCCTATACTATATTACTGTTATTGCCAACTGTATATCAATTTTTACTATACAAATGAGCAATTACCAGTTTGTTAAATCATACCATTCTTAAGCAATATTCTCAACTTACAAAGTATTGTCAAAATACTAATAATTATATTGCATTATATTTTTCACCTAATGAATTGGTATTTTTGTACAAAATGCATAAAGGAAGTCAGCCTTTTCTAATCAGGTATTGTTTCCGATATTGGAATTTTGCGTGAGATTAATCGAAATCAGCACACCAAAGGTCCTTTATTAATATTAAATTTACACAATAAATATAATGATAGCAAGCAAATCATATTGGTTCATACCTTCCAACTCTGCCACATTTATGTACCACTTTGTTCACAAAAAGTCTTTATTCTATCCATATTTATATCATATCTACCATTTATACTATAAACCAGAAAGTGATTATTTTAAATTTTCACTCTCCTCCTCCCTACATTATAAATATACAATAGAAAGCCTGCCGAGTAGGCTTTCTATTGGCATGAACACAAAGAAGAAGCCTGTTTCAGGCTTCTTTTTTTTCATATAGAATATAAAGTTCGCAAAGCGTACTTTATATTCTATATGGCAGATGAATTGATTAATCTATCTATTTTTTTGTGCATAAGCAAGCCCACAGAGAAGGCCGCATTCGTTTTTTTGCGTTTATTTTATATTATATTTTTCTTCTTTAGCTAAATTTTATAAAATCGTCACAATGTGTACACATTTACCTTCTATAATAACATACATAGACAGTGATAAAACACTTTCTACTCCCACCCTATTATACGCTATGGTTATACAGCTCCCCTGCTGTATAACAAAAGGGAACCCGAATGGGTTCCCTTTTTCGTTATCTAAAATATGTATCTAAAGAAAAACTGATAATTAGAGCCTTATCTATTTTCTTTAATACATCCCGGTCCAGATGACACACCTTTTCTTTTAATCTCGATTTGTCAATCGTTCTAACCTGTTCCAATAATATAACCGAATCTTTTACAATTCCGTATTTTTCTGCATCTAGTTCCACATGGGTAGGAAGCTTTGCCTTATTCATTTTTGATGTAATTGCCGCACATATTACAGTAGGACTATGTTTATTTCCTGTGTCATTCTGAATGATCAGAACGGGTCTGACGCCGCCCTGCTCAGATCCTACTACCGGCCGTAAATCAGCGTAAAAAATATCTCCTCGTTTGATAACCACTTTATTCACACTCCAAAATTAGGGTAATTAATCTGCCCGATGTCAAGTTTGTGTATTATTCCCACAAACACAAGCTTTTAAGTACGAATTATGTAACACTAATTCATACTGTTATTATTGCCACTTTCTTCGTGTGTATTCCATAAAGTGTAAATGTTTTTATATCAATCAAGCATTCCTGCAGTAAACTCTGGGAATACGCTTACCAATCGTACATACCAGCTCATAAGCAAAGGAATGAGACCAATCAGCGAGTTCCTCTGCAGATATGTAAGCAGCTCCATCCCTCCCAAGCAGTGTTACCGTGTCTCCCTGTTTCACATCTTTAATATCGGTAACATCAACCATGAACTGATCCATGCAGATTCGACCCAAAATAGGAGCATATTGTCCGTGAATAATGACTCTCCCATGATTGGAAAGATTACGGGAATAGCCATCTGCGTAGCCTACCGGAATCGTAGCGACTTTCGTTGGTTTATCGGTTACGTAGGTAGCTCCGTAGCTGATGCCTACTCCCGGTTCCACATCTTTAA
>JAEZKL010000079.1 GCA_023415475.1 Bacillota bacterium
CAATTGATAAGGTGAAAGCTTTCGTAAATGACGTGACAAAATTTGATTCCGATTTTGACTTGGTTTCCGGTAGATACGTTATAGATGCAAAATCCATTATGGGTATTTTCAGCCTTGACTTATCAAAGAACATTGATTTAAATATTCATAGCGAGGATGACAGCATCCTTGCAGTATTAAAGCCTTACATCGTTGAATAATTAATGTTTTTTATAGAGGTTGTCTTTGAAGACAACCTCTGTTTTTATGTCTACTTTACATTAACAATCTCAACCGTTTGTAAAGCCGTCTCTATCATTTCATTTATTTTCTCTTCCAGTTTTTCTTCCGATCTCCTGATTACTTTGATGCTGGGTTTCGTTACCGGGTGCTTTGCAACAAAGATGGTACAACAATCCTCAAAGGGTTGGATGGAGGTCTCAAAGGTATCGATCTCCTTAGCAATCTCTACGATATCCTTCTTATCAAAAGCAATTAAAGGACGGTATACTGGCATATCGCATACCTCATTGGTCGCAGCCAAGCTTTGCATGGTCTGGCTTGCAACCTGACCGAGGCTTTCTCCTGTAATCAGCCCAAGACACCCCTCCTGCTCCGCTAACCGTTCTGCAATCTTCATCATATATCTTCTCATTATAATGGTCAGCTCCTCATGAGGACATTGATCGTAGATGTATAGCTGAATGTCTGTAAAGTTCACGACAAAGAGCTTCATCGGACCGGTATACTTGGATACCTTCTGAGCTAAATCAACAACCTTTTGCTTCGCACGGTCACTGGTATATGGCGGCGCATGAAAGTAAGTTGCTGCCAGGGATACCCCTCTCTTAGAAAGCATATAACCTGCTACCGGACTATCAATACCTCCGGACAGTAACAGCATTGCTTTACCATTGCAGCCGACCGGCATACCGCCCAGTCCCGGAATTATAATCGAATATACATAGCATTTGGTTCTTACCTCAACCGTTACTCGGATGGAGGGCTCGTGTACATCAACCTTTAATTCAGGAAAACGCTTTAACAGATAGGCTCCCATCTCAATACAGATCTCCGGAGAGGTATAATGGTAATGCTTATCCGCACGCTTTGCCTCAACCTTAAAAGTAAAGTTACGATCCGGATACATCCTTTCCATATAGTCGCCGACACCCCTGGTTAGTATCTCCCAATCCGAGCTTTCAATCACTGCAACCGGACAGATTGAGGAAATACCGAACACCTTTTTTAAAGCTGCTACGGTCTCATCGTAATCATAGCCTTCCGGGCATTCCACGAATATTCTTCCCTGTTCCTTGCTAACCTCAAATTCCCCCAATGCACTGAGCGAATCCTTAATCCTGTCTCGGAGAGCATTTTCAAAGATGTAACGATTGTTACCCTTTAAACCGATTTCTGCGTATTTTATTAAAAATGCTTTAAACATCTTTCCTCCATCTACGTGCGTGACACGCTATTTCATATCGTATTTTAAATAGCTTCGCAAATATTTATGAATTGTGTATTATAATTATCTCCTTCGGTCGAACATCTCTTGTTATTTCTTACGGGTATATCTTCTTAAATGCGGTAATAATTCCTTGATCTGTTCCAGCGTGTAATCAATCTCCTCCTCTGTTGTCATACTCGACATAGAGAAACGCAAAGTGGAATCCATCAGCTCCTTAGGCATCCCGATCGCCGTTAAGGTAACACTGGGAGTCGGATGATGGGAGCTACAGGCCGATCCTGAGGATACGTATATCCCCTTATCTTCTAACGCATGAAGAAACACTTCACTGCGTACTCCACGAAATGATACACTCATGATATGAGGAGCTGTTGTCTTAAGCTGCTCCATATTAAAATCCGGTGCGCATCCCATCGATATTCCATTGATGGTCACATCATCAAGCTTATTTATTTCTCTTAAGAATTTCTGCTTCAGATAATACATTCGCTCTATTTTCTCATCAAAACTCTCGTAAAGCTCAGCGACAGCCTGTCCTAAACCGGCAATGCCGGGTACATTCTCAGTCCCCGAGCGAAGTCCCCTTTGGTGTCCGCCGCCGAATACAACGGGATTAACCTTTACCTTATCACTCACATATAAAGCTCCGATTCCCTTTGGACCATGAATCTTATGTCCGCTGAAGGATAAGAGATCGATTCCCTCCCTTTTCGGATAAATACGATATTTGCCGAAGGCTTGCACGGCATCCACATGTATGATCAGGTCTTTTTTTCTATTTTTAAGTTCTCGAGTAAGCTCTGTAATCTCTTGAACCGCTCCGATTTCATTATTCACATACATCAAGGATATCATCAGGGTATTCTCTCTGATCAGCTCAAATAACTGATCTTTTATCAGCTTACCGGCTGCGTCTACCGGAGCAAAGCTTATCTCAAAACCCATTTCCTCCAAATGCACTAAAGGCTGATGTACGGATGGATGCTCTATTCTCGTAGTTATGATATGATTACCACGGCGCTTATTGGCTAATGCAGTCCCTATTAACGCAAGATTATTCGCTTCGGTACCTCCGGAGGTAAACAGAAGCTCCTTCGGCTCCACCTTAAGACTGGCGGCAATGATGGACGCCGCCTCCTTCATATACTGCTCCGCTTTTACACCGAGACGGTGTAGCGAAGAAGGATTACCATAATCCTCATACAATACCTGCATCAGCTTATCCCGAACACCTTCGGTTACTTTTGTTGTTGCTGAATTATCTAAATATAT
Organism: Bacillota bacterium; assembly: GCA_023415475.1. GTDB lineage: Bacteria > Bacillota > Clostridia > Lachnospirales > Lachnospiraceae > Mobilitalea. The sequence continues at coordinate 2,723 of JAEZKL010000079.1, forward strand.
TTCCATGAACCTTTTCCATCCTTAAATAATCGTTCGGTGCCGGACGCACCTATGCTAATTAGTATACCACATCCATCCATAAATATGAAAGATATTTATTCATACTGTTCTTATAGCGGGATTAATCATATAAATTCGGATAGGAGAGCCTGTTAGTCTCGAGCAGCTTCAATATATAAAAAGGATTTACACTCAACTCTCCGGCATCTGTCTCAACATATATCCCGAGATGAAGGTGTACATCGAATTGACCAACGGTTCCTTCTTTTCCATATCCGCTGTCCCCCATAAAGCCTAAGAGCTGACCGGCTATGACCGCATCCCCTTCTTTGATACCGTCGGCATATTCAGCAAGATGAGCATAATAAAAATAACCGCCGGAGGGAGATCGTATTCCAACCCGATATCCTCCCTGCTCTAGCCATCCCAGCCTCTCGATTACTCCATCGGTAATGCTGATGATTGGATAGAAGCCGCGCCTATTATTCCTCGCCATGATATCCGTACCCTCATGTCTTCGCTTGCCTCCATAGCTGCGAAGCTCACTCCAGGTATCTACATAGGAGATATCCTCATCGTCACCTTTCATCTTAGGAACCGGAAAATACTTTATATCGCTTAGAACTGCTTTATAATAACCATATAGCCGACCATAACCCGACGAAAGAGACATCCTAGGAAGAGCCTTTATAAAAACAGATTCATTAATTAATCTTTTTTCTTTAAGATCAAAGTCCTTTGCAAGCATGCTAAAGGTCAGATAGGCAATCGGGTCAACTCCCTTTACTTTCTTAAGAAAAGGGTTCCTTATGAACAGATCGACTATCCTTTCCTGAGCCTCTTCGAGATTTTCCCCGGAAAGCTTCATTTCCCGAAAGGTATCATAATTAATTCCCCTGCGCTCAATATTACTTATAATCAGCTGTGTTGACAGTCGGTTCAGTTCCAAACCGGTAATAAATAACATCAAAAGCAATAAAAGCAGGAGGATCATATTATTACCGGTGGGGTAACGGCTGTTTCGTCTAATCCCATATTTCATAGTATACCATGCTCGCCTCAAATTTTTCTCACGCTCCAATCGTTTTTCAGGACAAATAATTATATGTCCCAATCGGAGGGTTTATAACTTATGAAAGGCAAGCTGCTTCTATGCATGAGTGAAGTGCATGCAGACACCAAATGACAAGATGACTGATGCACTTGACTATGTGAATTCTTGTATTCGTATTACTAATTACCAGTGGAAGAAGCTGTCGTAGATGCAGGCTTCGCTTCGGTTGCTGCTCCTGCATCTGTAGTAATGCTTTTTGTCTCTTCTCCAAAGATGAAATCGCTCAGAATTTTAGCATTTTCCTGTAAATCGGGGATTAAAACATCCATACCTCGAACCTTTACATCATCAGTAAAGGTACCGTCTGCGGGAATTCGTAACTGGGAGATTTCCATCGTCCCCATCTCAATAAAGGAATTCAGCAGGAGCTCAAAGTTCTTGCTGTCAATATCCGTTGTAATCATAGGAAGCACATTTAACATCATGCTTGCCAGCTCAACCTTACTCTTTGTCTTATATTTCTCAAAGATTGCATTTAGTACGATTCGATGTCTGTCGGTACGACCATAGTCATTATTATTTCCGGTGATGGTTGCTCTCTTACGTACACGCGAATAACCAAGCACCTGATTACCATTCATAAGCTGCTTACCTGCGGTGACATTACGGTACTGCGGCTTTGAGATATAATTCGTTGAATTCAAATACTTTGCTTCACCTGCGGTTAATGTCAGCTCTAAGCCCCCGAGGTTGTCGATAATCTTCTCGAAGTTCTCAAAGTTAACCATGACGCAGCCGTCTAGCTGGATATCAAAGTTTAAAGCGATGGTCTCATACATCAAATCAAGACCGCCTCTTTCATAAGCGGTATTCAATTTATTATCCTTGAAACCCGGAATCTGCACCAAAGTATCTCTCATGAGGGAGGTTAACATCAATTTTTTTGTATTAGTGTTCATGGTTGCGATAACTATAACATCGGTTCTACCCCTTCCGTCACCGGAACCAATCGCTTCTTCACCCAGTAAGAGTATATTATATACTCCCTCCTCATGCTTCCCATCTCCGGGATGATCCGGCCAAATGATTGCATTAGGGTCAATTTCCTCTGCGTCAGAAGCAAGATCTTCTTCATCAAGATAATCCACATCTTCGACTGCTTCTACATTTTGCTCAAAATTACCGGTCCCGATAGACCAGATAGTACCGGTCAGATTTAAGCCCATTTTTAATAAAAGCTGATTACCGGGACCTGTAAAACCAAAGAAAAACACAAAGCCGATAAGACATAACAGGGTAAGCGCAAATCCGTTTCGAATCCTCATAAATCGCTGTTTCTTCTGTTCCTTAAGTTTATCGGAGCGTGATTGGTCAATCTCCTCACAGATCTGGCGTGCCAGGGCTTCGTTAATTTCGTTTAATTCTTCCTCGATATCGTCCTCAGAGATCTCATGATAGGAAACGGCTCTGTCGGAAAACTCAACTAAATCACGGCGTTTATCTTCCACCCGTGGACTCTCTTCCATCACAGAAGGCTCATTGGTGCTTTCTGCTAAAGAAGCAGCAATCTCAGATGTTCCCCTAGTAATTGCCTGCTCTTCCTCAGGGGTATCAGTTGTTTCCCCTGAAGTACTTGGCGTATCAACATTCTCTTCACCGAAGGCCATCTCTATATTCTTATAAAAATTCTTATTAAATTCTTCATCATTATCGATATCGAATGTTGAATTTACGTCATCCTTATCCATCTTTTCATCTCCTAATAAATATAAAGGCTTAACCGAAATCTAATCCCCATTATTTCATAAAGTACGTAATTTATGATGTAAAGCGTACTATGCTCTGATTTTTTCACTAATTGTCTTTTCAAGCAGCTTGTATACACGTATCGTAGAAGGAATATTCAACTTTTCCTCAATCGTATGAACATCAAACATATCCGGTCCGATGGAGATTGCATCAATACCCGGAAGCTTCTCGCTAATAATACCGCATTCCAGACCTGCATGAATCGCTTCAACTCTCAATTCCTTCCCGGTGCTCTCTGTATATAGTCTCTTATAATGCTCACGAAGCAGTGAATCCGGGATATATTCCCAACCGGGATATTCCGCATATTCACTGAACTCTCCTCCCAGAAAGCTGATCATATAATTTAACTGATTGCTCATGTAATGCTTATAATCATATAGTGAGCTTCGGATGGCATCCGTAAACAGCACATGGTCATCCTCTGTATTAAATATTCCTAAGTTTAAAGAGCTTTCCACCAAGCCGGGAATATGAGAGCTCATTACCTGAACTCCGTTCGGCATATTAACGAGCATGAATAACATTTTTTCAAAGGATACGGGATGCAATACCTGAAAGGTACCTTCTCCGAGGTCCTCAAGCTCATATTTCAAATTCGGCTCGCTTGCGGATAATTCCTTCTGATACCCCTTCATCAGCTTAGCGATATTATCTCTTATCTTTATCAATTCTTCCTTATCATTCCCTTCGATCAGAAGCTCCGCCTCTGCCTCTCTGGGAATAACATTATCTTTAAAGCCACCCTGCATACGAAGCAATGCAAAATCACTCATCTCACGAAGCTCAAACAGCAATCGTCCAAGCAGCTTAGGTGCGTTGCTTCTGTTCTTTATAATGTCACTACCGGAATGACCGCCATGCATTCCGCCCAGGCTAAGCTTTATTCTCATACCCTTTGCTTCAACTCTCTGAATAGGAAGGATACAATTGCATCTCATACCACCGGCACAGCTGGTTAACACACAGTCTTCCTCTTCTGAATCCAGATTGATCAGGTATTTCCCCTTAAGCTTCGATAAATCCAGTGCTTTGGCACCATTCAGCCCCATCTCCTCGTCTGTAGTGATGATTGCTTCCAGTCGTGGATGCTCCAGACCTTCATCGGATAACATAGCAAGAATGTAAGCCACTGCAACTCCGTTATCTCCACCTAGGGTAGTGCCGTCCGCACGCAGAAATTCTCCGTCTACAACAAGCTTAATCCCATCCTTTAAGAAATCATGGGTATAGTCCTTGCGCTTCTCACATACCATGTCCATGTGTCCTTGTAATATGATGGCAGGCTCCTCCTCATATCCGGGGGTTGCCTCCTTGATCATAATTACATTATATGCAGCATCCTGAGTATATTCTAATTTGTGCTCCTTTGCAAAGGAAACCAGATAATCGCTGACTGCCTGCTCGTTTCCTGAACCTCTCGGTATCTTTGAAATTTCACTGAAATAACGAAATATTCCTTTATAATCTAACGTCTCTAGGGTCTTATCCATCTAATTAATCACCTTTCTGTAGTATTTTTCCGTAAACCGATGAAAGAACCGAGAAGCAATCTCTCCATGTCACGATAAAGATTAGACGAGGGAGATCATGGCTCGGTTCAAGTTAATTATTTACAACAATTTTATTATATTATTTCTTGTATCTAATGTAAATACTCTGACAGCTTCACAGATTAACTTATTATAACAGTTCAATTATTTATTAGTTCTTGAAGCTATGAATCGGAGCCGGAATTCTGCCCCCACGGTTGATAAAGCTGTCACAGCCAAAGGGATTCACGCTCATTACCGGTGCATAACCGAGTAAACCGCCAAATTCCACACGTTCACCCACTCCTTTACCAATGACAGGAATGATTCGAACCGCTGTCGTCTTCTGGTTAATCATACCGATTGCCATCTCATCCGCTATGATACCCGAGATCGTGGTTGCCTTCGTATCACCGGGAATTGCAATCATATCAAGTCCTACCGAGCATACACAGGTCATCGCTTCCAGCTTCTCCAGGGTTAAAGCACCTGCTTCCACTGCGTTAATCATACCCTGATCCTCGCTAACCGGAATAAATGCACCGCTTAAGCCGCCTACATAGGAGGAGGCCATAACTCCACCCTTTTTCACCTGATCATTCAGTAGGGCTAATGCTGCGGTGGTACCGGGTGCACCTACGCGTTCTAAGCCCATCTCCTCCAATATCTCGGCAATACTATCGCCAACTGCCGGAGTCGGAGCCAGGGATAAGTCGATAATACCAAAGGGAATTCCCAGCAATCTGGAGGCCTCCTGTGCGACCAGCTGGCCCACACGGGTAATCTTGAAGGCTGTTTTCTTAATTGACTCACAGAGCTGTTCAAAATCTGCACCTCTGACATTCTCCATAGCCTTCTTCACAACACCGGGTCCGCTAACACCAACATTGATGACTGCATCCCCCTCGGTTACTCCATGAAATGCACCTGCCATGAACGGATTATCATCCGGTGCATTACAGAAAATAACCAATTTGGCACAGCCGATGGAATCCTTCTCCTTCGTACCTTCAGCGGTTTTCAGAATAATCTCACCAAGGAGCTTTACCGCATTCATATCAATACCTGTCTTCGTAGAACCGACATTTACAGAGCTGCATACCCGTTCTGTCTGACTGAGTGCCATAGGAATAGACTTAATGAGCAGCTCGTCAGCGGTGGTCATTGCTTTCGATACCAGCGCTGAGTAACCGCCGATAAAATTCACACCTACCGTAGTTGCCGCACGGTCTAAGGTCTTTGCTATCGTAACGAAGTCCTCTGAGGTCTTGCAGGCCGCAGCACCTACTAAGGAAATCGGTGTAACCGAAATTCGTTTATTTACAATCGGAATACCATATTCCTTCTGTATCTTATTACCGGTAGCCACAAGCTCCTTCGCGATTGTAGTTATTTTACTGTAAATTTTACGATTCAACTCTTTTAAGTCAGGATCTGCGCAGTCAAGAAGACTGATGCCCAGGGTGATTGTTCGGACGTCAAGATTCTCCTGTTCAATCATTTTATTGGTTTCAATGACTTCGTTTATGTTTATCATTCTAATCTCCAATCTATGAAAACAATTCAAAGCTAAATTATCATTAAGACGGAAGAACAAGGAGTCTGCTCCAATGGGCAAACTTCGTAGTTCTTCCTAAGGATTTTGTTTCATAAAAATCCTTTATTCACATTAGATTCTGTGCATCATGTCAAAGATATCCTCGCGTTGAGTCTTAATAATTACTCCGATATCTGTTCCCAGCTTCTCCAGCTCTTCCGCGATAATTTCATAATCCTTGCTTACACCGGTCATATCTACGATCATCATCATGTTAAAAAAACCTTGAACGATGGTCTGAGAAATGTCCAGGATATTAATGTTATTATTCGCAAGATAGGTACAAACCCTAGCTATAATTCCTACGGTATCCTTTCCTACTACAGTAATTACGGTTCGTTTCATATGATAGTCCTCCTTATATCATAACCATACAGGATGGTTGTTCCCTATGGGCTACACTCACATCTTTGGCCGAAAAGCTGCTCCCACGGTTCGACAGTTCACAGCAAACCGTCTCATAAGCCAGCTCCTCATAATTATTTTCCTTACTTAGATGTGCTAAAAATATATGTTGTAATCTGGGGTGAAGCAATCGGCTGATCAGATCAGCAGAGGTATCATTGGAAAGATGTCCTCTGTCACCTAAGATTCGCTGTTTGAGATAATAAGGGTATTTACCGACCATGAGCATGTTTACATCATGATTTGCTTCCACGAACAGAAGCTCGGAGCCCTCCAGCATAGATACGATATAATCATCATATTTTCCTAGATCAGTTGCTATTCCGACCTTATGCCCTTCTGATTGCATGGTATAACAGACCGGTCTGGCCGCATCATGGGAGGTAGAGAAAGGGTTCACACAAATATCATTAATCATAAAGGCTTCATTCGGTGTAACATAACGATAAAGCTCACTCGGGATATCTCCTAAGCTTTTTATTCGGTCTATCGCGCATGCCGTCTCATAGGTTGCATAAATCGGTATATGATATCTGCGGGCCAGTATGCCAAGCCCGGATATATGGTCCGAATGCTCATGAGTAATTAAAATACCCTGTATTGTATCCGGCATAATATCGATTCCATTTAGCCCATTTTCAATGCGCTTCGCACTGATACCGGCATCCACCAGTAAATTTGTATTCTGACTACCGACATAAATGCAGTTTCCACTGCTGCCGCTTGCAATACTGCATAGCTTCATTATAATCTTCCTATTCTATATTAATCTGTAACTGTTCGGAGCCAAGTAAATTTGAAAAAATATGTGATGAATGCTCGCATTCGTGAGCATATTTTATCAGATTTATTTGGCGGATACGCCACATCGAGGAAACACGAAGTGTTTTCGAGATTGGTTCTGAACAGTTGCCTTAATCTATAACAATAAACAGAGTATCCCTCATTTCTACCGTTTTGTCAAGAAATTTTCTAGAATGCACCCGACACGCGATATGTGTGAGGGATGCTGTTATCCTTACCTTAAATTAGATTATTATTATGCAACAGCCCATAAAAAAGGGAGACAGACTGCAGTCGTTTCCAACCCGTCTGTCTCCCAAAAGGAGAAGCCTGTCTCCAAATTTTACTCTGTCTTCTGTAACCACTTTTTGCCATCAACAAACCTGGCTGCCATCATCGCACATACAGTATTACCGGTAGAATTAAGTACGGTTGCAGGTGCATCGATAATGGTACTGATGACTGCGATGACCGGGAGCGCCGCTGCCGGAAAACCAAAGATACTGATAATCAGCATCTCACCAATAAGACCGCCACCGGGAATAGCGCCCATTACCGCACCAACCAGGAAGCCTACCGCCAGAATTGCAAGAATAGCTCCAAGGTTATCTATCTCTTTACCAAACAGTCCAAATAAGAATACGACCTTCAATACGCCGCCGATTACTGAACCATCCTTATGCGTATTCACTCCGAGCGGAATAACTGTCTCTGTAATATCCTTCGGTACACCGATCCGCTTCGTTGCTTCCAGATTCACTGGGATGGTTGCTGCACTGGAGCAGGTTGCAAGCGCTGTAACGGTAGGTGCTATGGCATTCTTCCAGAAAACCTTCACACCATGCTTTCCTGCTGCCACATAAGCATAGATACTAAAGAACAGGAAGTAGTTGATTACGGACAGGCCGAGATATAATAGGAATACTCGTAGATACCCTTCGAGGATCTGAGAACCCAGCTGACCGATGACCGATGCAAAATAGCAGCCCAAACCAATGGGAGCATAATACATAATAATCTTAATCATTTTCATTAATACTTCTGATGCGGCATTCACAAATTCCTTCACAGGTCTTGCTTTCTCCCCAACCATAACCGTCGCTATCCCGAACATAACGGAGAAAATAATCAACGGCAGCATCTTACTTCTGGAGAACAATTCTGAGAAATCCCCAACCGTAATAGTATTCACTAATTGCTGGGGTAAGGACAGCTGCTCTGCTTCTGCCACAATTTCTTCGCCGGAACCGGATAATATGGCATTGATGGTATTATCTGCCAAGCCCTTCGTTGGATTGAACACAAATACACCTAATATGGATAGGATTCCGGATAATAATGCAGTGGTTGAAAATATTATTGCTATATTAATAATTATTTTACCGAGTCGGTTCATGGCACTCATATTTGCTATGGATGATGCAACACTAAAGAAAACCAAGGGTACAATCAGGGTAAACATGAGGTTAAGATATATCTGACCAAAGGGTTCCAACACCTTCGCCTCGGGTCCCATCACCATACCAAGGCCACCGCCAACCAATACCGATAATAATAAAAGTAAAGACATCTGATAATTTTTAATAAAGTTTTTCATTTTGAAAATCCTCCCTTCTCTCTACTTCTATTATAACAGCATTTTCTATCGAAATAAGTACCTATACTGTCCATAATATTGCAAATTGTGCTGAATTATAGAAAAGGGTGGGGTTGTTGCATCAGGGCATCTACCTGTTCACGGAGCCAATTCATATCACCGACATTTTCGATGACCTTCGGGAAACGATTACGAAACTCCTGTGCCTTATATTGATTTTGAAATATGGCATCTATCTTCGCATCAGAATAATTCCTTTCCTTTTTAAGCCAGCTTCTACGCTGTTCCTCCGGAGCAAAGACATACCAGACCTCATCACATACAAAGTCATAACCGGACTCAATCATCAAAGCCGTCTCAATTAAAAGGTAGGGAATATCCTTCAGCAGCCTATGCTGATCGATCTGTCTCCTGACCTCTACCAGAACCTTAGGATGGGTAATCTCGTTAATACGCAGCCTCTTCGCCTTATCATCGAATACAAGTGCTGACAGCCTGCTCCGGTCAATGGTACCATCGGCCGCCAGAATATCTATTCCAAAGCAATCAACGACCTCTTGATAGCTTGCTCCACCTGGCTCCATCTGTTCCCTGGCAATCTGATCGGTATCGATGATGGAGGCCCCGTATTGCTCCTTCATGATTCCCGCTACCAAAGATTTACCACTGCCTATTCCACCAGTTAAGCCAATAACCTTCATCTGTATCTCCAATCTGCTTTTATCTTCGCAATTCATACTAACTTTAAATGTCTCCCTTTTGAAGTGCGAATTATGCTTTTCAATAATTCACACTATTTCGCTTCGAACCAGTTACTGCCCTCTTTGACCTCGGCCTCCAGAACCACGGATAACTGCGCAGCTCCCTGCATCTCTTCAACCATGATCTTAGCTACCTTTTCCACCTCGTCTTTATGTGTCTCTACTAAAAGCTCATCGTGTATCTGAAGAATCAGAGTAGAACGCAGGTGCTCCTTCTTAAGCCTCTGATTAACGCGGATCATCGCAATCTTAATAACGTCAGCCGCTGTTCCCTGAATGGGAGAATTCATTGCCACACGTTCTCCAAAGGAACGCTGCATGAAATTACTGGAGGTTAGCTCCGGTATCGGTCTTCTGCGACCGAACAAGGTGGTGCAGTAGCCTTGTTCCTTTGCATCTGAGACCAAACGATCCAAATACTGTTTAACCTTCGGATAGGTCTCAAAATATTTCGCAATGTACCGCTCGGCTTCCTTCCTAGTGATATTCAGATCCTGGCCCAGACCAAAGGAGCTGATACCATAGACGATACCAAAGTTAACGGCCTTCGCGCTGCTTCTCTGGGCAGGAGTAACCTCATCAAAGGGGATATGGAACACCTCGGAGGCTGTAATACGATGAATATCCTTTGCCTCACGGTAAGCATTAATCAGGCGCTCATCCTCGGACATATGTGCCAATACTCGCAGCTCGATCTGGGAATAATCCGCATCCAGAAATACATAATCCTCCTTAGGAATAAACACCTTACGAATCTGCCTTCCTAATTCCATACGGATCGGGATATTCTGCAGATTCGGATCGGTACTGCTGATACGCCCCGTTGCGGCTATCGTCTGATGGAACTTTCCATGGATTCGTTCATCCTCACTAATATACTCCGCCAAACCGTCGGCATAGGTGGATTTTAATTTGGTTAATTGACGGTACTCTAAGATCATCCCTACTACCGGATGCTCACTCTGAAGCTTCTCTAAGATATCTGCAGAGGTAGAGTAACCCGTCTTCGTCATCTTACCATTGGGTAAGCGCAGCTTCTCAAAGAGAATGACTCCCAGCTGCTTCGGAGAGTTTATATTGAATTCCTCTCCTACCAATTCATATATATTTTTCTCCAGCTTATCAATTCCGATCTTCAGCTTGTCTCCGTATTCCTTTAGAGCAGCCTTATTCACACGGATGCCTCTTACCTCCATGTCATAGAGAGTATAGATCAATGGCATCTCAATCGTCTCAAAGAGCTGCAGCATCTCAGCCCGGAACAACAGATCCCTTAACCGTTCCGCTGCACGCATTGCTACATAAGCACTGTAACATGCAAAGGATAGAAACGCTTCCGCCTTCTGTTCCACCGCATCCGAAAGGGAGGTCTTCCCCAACAGATCTTCTTTGGAGGGGACTGTCATGCCCAGATAATCTCTGGCGATATCATCATAATGATACGTATCGGTAAGAGGATTTAATAAATAGGCTGCAATAGCTGCATCGAAAACATTATCCTCCTCCGTAACAGTAAGATAAGGCAGCTGCTCCTTTAATCCGATTACAGATAAAAGATAGCTGTTATGTGCCAGCTTCACTGCTTTATCACAAAGATAATCCTCGGTAATAAAGCCTGTACAGCGGATAAAATATACCGCCTCTTCCTCTTTGCAAAGTGCAACACCCAGAACTCGCTTCTGATCAATAATCATCTGAAGGCCGATGGGATGAGCTCCCTTCTCCTCCATACTCGTAAATATCTGATCCGCTTTACCCAGATCATCAATCAGTAAGAAGCTTTGCTCCATACCCGTGGAACGGTCGACCTCCTTTGCTTGGAAGCGAGACAAGAGATTCTTAAATTCTAGACGCTTAAATATCAGATATACATCCTCATTATACATATCTTCCAAACCGGCATCCTCAATTCGATATTCCAGATCACAGTCTATGCAAATCGTAGCCAGCTTCTTGGACAGGAATGCCAGTTCTCTATTATCCTTCAGGGAATTTGTCACCTTACCGGGAGACATCTCATCAATATGCTCATAAATATTCTCAATCGACTGATAAGTATCGATTAATTTAGCGGCGGTCTTCTCTCCCACTCCCGGAACTCCGGGAATATTATCGGAGGCATCTCCCATAATACCCTTTAAATCAATAAATTGTGTCGGAGTTACATGATAAGTATTCATTACATCCGCTGCATAGTAATCCTCGATCTCCGTGCCGGTTTTCTTAGTCTTGGGGATACGAATCTTAATCCTCTCCGTGGCAAGCTGTAACAAATCTCTGTCCCCGGAGATTACCGATACCTGGTCTCCGTCTTTCTCAGCCCTGTTAGCTAAGGTCCCCAGAATATCGTCAGCCTCAAAACCGGGTATCTCGATAATCGGAATCCTCATGGCCTTCAGTACCTCTTTCATTACCGGCACCTGTTCCCGAAGCTCTTCCGGCATACCTTTTCTTGTTCCCTTGTATTCCGTAAACATCTCGTGACGGAAGGTCGGATGATGTGTATCAAAGGCCACGGTTAGATAATCCGGCTTCTCCTCCTCCAGGATCTTAAACATAATATTAATAAAACCAAGAACTGCATTCGTATGCTCTCCCTTGGAGGTGGTCATATCAGGCATACCATAAAACGCCCGATTTAAAATGCTATGTCCATCAATTAATACAATCTTCTTATTCATATCGTTTCCCTGAACCTTTCCTCTATCTTGATTTAAAGCTTAGAAATATCTCGTTTAATAATAATATAGTCTGCACAACGTCATACTAAGGGTAAGTAATAAATCTCCTGTGGATTACGGAAGCAACTCTGTACTCGTTGGAACAGGTGTTAATACCTGCCTCCTAAGATATTCTTGAAGTAGTAATTCATTGTAACCACTCGGTTCCTCGCGAAAGGAATTGCGTATCCGAAAATTACTTTGAGTAACAGTCCTCTCCGTGGTGTCTTTATTAGCATACCCGATACTGATAATAAATGCCAGTAATATTATTGTTAAAAACAGTACTATTTTCTTCCTATAGTATGTAAATTTCACATGAAGAATTCGCTCCTTGGACCGTTCCAGCTTCTGATCCAGCTCCATTCCGAAATCTGAGGAAAGATTTTTATCTTCATCTAATTGCTTCATTGCTGTAAGCAAAGCATAATACACCTCCAGCTCTTCCTTACATACAGGGCAAGAGCTGACATGATCAATGAAAGCTTCCATCTCTTTTAAGTTCAGCTTATTATTAATAAACGGTGTGATCATGCTTTGAGCTTTATTGCAGGTCATATCTATCAACTCCTCTTGTACCCGAATTCATCGCTACTATCCGGGAACTACATTTGTCTTATAAAAATTTTTTTTGACACTTGAAATAGTAAAACAATTGTGTTAGAATAAACCTCGTCACAAATGCGGATGTGGCGGAATGGCAGACGCAGCAGACTCAAAATCTGCCACTCGCGAGGGTGTGAGGGTTCGAGTCCCTCCATCC
>JAEZKL010000116.1 GCA_023415475.1 Bacillota bacterium
TTCAAGGTGTAATGAAGAGAATTAAAGCCTAAGGTGCGGAGGTGGTAGTATATGAGCCTACCGTAGAGGATGTGAGTACTTTTTTCGGTAGTAAAATTATAAACGATTTGGAGCTATTTAAGAAAAAGTGTGATGCTATTATCGCAAATAGATATGATATTTCTTTGGACGATGTTAGGGGAAAGGTATATACAAGAGATATCTTCCAGAGAGATTGATGATAAAATGTATGTATATTTTTAGGTTTGGAAGGAATGGCTGATAAACGCGAAGAAGCGCTATTAATATAGCAATGTTAACTTTTGGGAAAACAATGGAAGTTGAATAGTTATTAAAAACTAAGTTATATTGCGAGGATAATCATGAAAACACTTGATAAGATACGGCAACATATCGTACAGAAGCGTAAGATACTGCTTTTTTTTGTATGTATATTACTGGCAATGACACCATATTTAACAATGTACATAGGGTTTATTGATGAAATGGATAACATGCTAGGGGGACGAATTATAGCAGATGGGGGGGTGCTGTATAGAGATTATATTACCCAGCATACTCCATTGGTGTATTATTTGATGGCGTTATTTACAAAGCTTGGTATCACTTCTTTAGGTGCAAGAGCCTCTGTTTTTAATGCACGAATTTTATTTTATATCATTATAGTCCTATTTTTTATGTTTGTATACTTTCGATATAAGAGATACTTTGGCTCCAAAGCACTTCTTATTCTTCCAATAACTTTTGTATTGGATATAGCTAGACACGTCTTCATGCAGGGTGTTTTATCTGATATGTTTCAAGCAATGGCATTACTTGTCTTATTCATGGAGTTTTTTGTTTTCTGTATTCAAAAACCAAAAAGATTATCTCCATCGAGCATATTGATTATTTCATTATCGATTTTTATAGCGTTGGGTGTTGCCTTTATGTCTATATATGCTATTTTTGTGATTTTTTTTGGTGTTATGATTTTGGAAGTTAAAGACCTGTCTGACCATAAGCAGATAAAGCTCAGTATTCAAGGAAAAGAGATTATTTCGCGCTATGCTCCGTTGGTTATATCACTAATTATTTTATGTGCACTGTATCTTGGCTATTTTGCTTTGAACCACGCTCTCAAAGATATGGTTTATCAAAGCTATACATTTAACAGAGTGATTTATCCCCGCTATACGGGTAAATATTCTAGCATACTTTTAACAGCTTATGAAGGTATTAATGGATATGTAAATTACTTTAAAGATAGTTTCGCAAAATTATATACTCTAGAAACACTTGTGCCTTCATTATTGCTTCTAAGCAATATTGGTGCATCTTTATTGTTTGCAAAAAAAAGTAAGGTCCTAGGCATAACAACGATAATGTTTACAATATACACCGGAATCCGCGGCTATGCAGACTTTCATGTGACAGCATATATTATGTTCTCCTGGTTTTGTTTTGCTTATCTCATGCAACATCTGATTCTAACGAAAAAAAGTACTAAACAGTATTTTGTAATTGCAATTTTTGGTATTTTAAGTTTTTCTCCTTATGTTAGCAGCATAAAGTATGTTGGTGACATAAGACATATTTATGATTCACCTACACAGAATTACTATATCAATAAATACGTTCCCCAAGGAGGAAGTATCTTCAATAGTAGTTTGGACTTATCGATGTACTTTGATAATAATGTTGGAATGGCAAGTAGAATGTGCGGCATTTTTCCGTGGTATTATGATGCATTAAAGCCAAGTATTATAGCTGATTTGAAGAAGAACAAACCTTGTGTGATCTTCTATAATCCTGAGGATGAAGTTTGGGGTCACAAAAACAAAGATTATTGCTTGGAATTAGAAGAGTTACTATCAGAAGACTACATTTATTATCCTGATTCTGATGCAGCATTTGAATACACGGATGATTTTAGTAATCGCGTTTGGATTCGTAAAGGTATAGGAGTTAAGTCTGTAAAACAGCATACAGTGTCAGATGACACATATAAAAGTAGTCCAAATGGCCTGCATATTGGCGAAATAGTGAAAGATGTTGTAATCAAGCAATCCTTTGTGTCAAACAAAGATAATTTGTGTGGAATACAAATCATGTTTGCTACCTTTTTCCGCAAAAATACATGTTCTGTAAGGTTGAGACTATATGATAAAGATGATATTCTACTTTACGAGCAAAAGGTTGATACGGAAGTTCTACAAGATAACGATTACTTTCGATTTATGTTTGATGATATTCTAGACTCTAGCGAAAAGCTATATACGTTGGTTATTGATTCGGAAAACGCTATACCTGGAAATGCGGTAACGATATGGTGTACAAATTTGGATTCATATAAAGGTACTTTATACATTAACGAAAAAGAGCAACTTAATAGCTTATGTATTATACCTGTGTATAATACCGGCGATGGAACTTGATCTGAGTATAGTTAAATATGTATCATTTAGTGTAGATGTAAATTCCGGTGTAAAGTTAGATGGGGGATTTGATAATTGGAATTAAGTTTTACACTCAACCTACAGATAATAATAAGGATTTGTCTATTGAATTAAATAATCTATATTGTTATAATTGCTTAGTATATGACATATAGCTAATTTAGTTTTTGGCTAATCAATGCAAATGATATATAAGAAAGAAGGATATGTTAATGAATACTAATCAGAGTAGAGACAACTACATAGGAAATGGAATTACATTGAGGACTCTTATAAGGATCTTTAAGAAAAAAAAATATAGTATTATTAGCTTGGCAGTATTATTTGCTGTATTAGTTGGAATTATTAGTGTGTTTTTTATCTCTCCGGTTTATAATACTAGGGTGAATATTATTATAAGTATGCCGGAGACATATCACACGGAATATGGAGACTATGTACTCCCACTCTCAACCAAAGATCAGTACCTTCACTTGCTAAAAAGCAACGAGGTGTTATTAAATACGATTAAGGATATGGAGTTTGAAAAAGATGTAACTATTGAAAAACTAAGCGATAGGATAACAATTCAAAATGAAGATAAGGATACAACCAGTTTTTCTTTTATAGTATCTGCCGCTACTCCTGAAGAATCTCTTCACTTTGCTAATACACTATATAATAATTATATTGAGTTTATAGATTATATGGTGAAGGAACGGACAGTTAATTATTTCTATAATAATTTTTCTATTGAATTGGTTGATCTGGAGACAAGCTTAACTAAGGAGCAGGAGGCATTAAAAGATAACCAGAAACTCTTGGACCAGATTATTAAGGAGTACAAGTCAGTGAATCTGGAAGTAATTGATTATATTGGTAAGAATGGAAGTTATATTCTTCCACAAGACACTATCAATCCAAATTATGTCAAAGTAGAAGCAGATGTGATTCTTAATAAACAGAGTATTAATGAATTGACAAGAACAATTAATATAAAAAAGCAATACCTGTCTCAATTAGAAAAAGAGAAAGAAGCCATTGAGAATTATCAAAATAATGGCAATAAAGATAATATCAACATTGATCTTGTCAGTGTGGTGGAATCCAATATCTTCATGCCTTCTGAATTAGTGGCGCCTACAAGGAAAAGCAATTCAAGCGTCACAAAGAATGTTATTATTGGTGCAGTATTTGGAGGGATGTTAGGTATGATTTCGGCCTTGCTTCAGGCATACAATAAGGATGAACTATAATTGCAAATAGACCAGAGAAGAATAGCATAACAACTATTTTCTGTAATGGAACAATAATATTCGGGAAATTTAAGTACAACGTTGTATTTATAGTTGGGGACCGTAAAAATAATAAATTGAATATGTAGGATTTGGTTAAGAAAGGAAAGACATTAATGAAAGGCATTATTCTCGCCGGAGGCTCCGGCACAAGGTTATATCCATTAACAATGGTAACTTCAAAACAATTGTTACCAGTATACGACAAACCAATGATATATTATCCCTTATCTACATTGATGCTGGCTGGTATCAGGGAGATTCTTATCATTTCGACCCCGTATGATTTACCAAACTTCAAGCGTCTTCTTGGAGATGGTTCCAGCTTTGGTATTCATTTATCTTATGCAGAACAACCCTCTCCGGATGGTCTGGCTCAGGCCTTTTTAATCGGTGAAGAATTCATCGATGGACAAGCTTGTGCCATGGTGCTTGGAGATAATATCTTCTATGGTAGTGGTTTGACCAAGCACTTGAAAGAAGCTGCACGAAGAGAGCATGGCGCTACAGTGTTCGGTTATTATGTAGACGACCCAGAACGATTTGGTATAGTGGAATTCGATGCTAATGGCAAAGCGATCTCTATCGAAGAAAAGCCAGAGAAACCGAAGTCGAATTATTGTGTTACCGGTTTATATTTTTACGATAATAGAATATGTGACTTCGCTAAAAAGGTAAAGCCATCAAAGAGAGGCGAACTAGAAATCACGGATCTAAATCGAATGTACTTAGAAGAAGACGGCCTAAATGTTGTTACTCTGGGCAGAGGTTATGCATGGCTGGATACCGGAACCATGGATGCCTTAAGTGATGCTTCAGAATTTGTAAGAGTAATTGAAAAACGCCAAGGGATCCAGATTGCTGCTATCGAAGAAATCGCGTATATCAATGGTTGGATCACCAAAGAGAAGCTTCTTGAGGCAGCCGAGCATTATGGCA
This sequence comes from Bacillota bacterium, assembly GCA_023415475.1. GTDB lineage: Bacteria > Bacillota > Clostridia > Lachnospirales > Lachnospiraceae > Mobilitalea. The sequence continues at coordinate 4,652 of JAEZKL010000116.1, forward strand.
AATCTTCCTATGGACAGCATTTACGGAAGGTGTCAGAAGGAAAAATCTTTTATTAAGTTTATATTATTCACTATTTACTCAGGGAAGGTATTTGATAACAGATATCTTCCTTGAAATGTATCAGTGAATATTGTAGGATTAGTAAACATTAGAACAGCAATAAAGTGCCATAAGTTCAGAGATAGAAAAGGAATATAGTGAGTATTATAATTTAGAGAAAGGAAAAGTATGATGATTTACTTATTAGTATATCATACAAAAATAACATGAAAGTAATTACTACAGACTTAAAAGATGTATATATTCTGGAGCCTCAGGTACACGGCGACCACAGAGGATGGTTTGTTGAAAGCTGGTCGGAACGAACCATGGAGGAGAATGGGCTGCACTATAAATTTGTACAGGACAATCATTCTTTTTCTGCAGCGAAAGGTACACTAAGGGGTCTTCATTGCCAGAAGGGAGAAGCTGCCCAGGCAAAGCTGGTCAGGTGTACCCGAGGTGCGATTATGGATTTTGTGGTGGATGTTCGTAAGGGCTCCCCAACGTATAAGCAATGGATTTCGGTAGAGTTGTCTGCGGAGAATCATAGACAGCTGCTGGTTCCCAGAGGTTTTCTGCATGGCTTCCTTACTCTAACCGAGGATGTGGAATTTTTATATAGAGTAGATAATTATTATAATAAAGAGGCCGATCGTTCCATATGCTGGAATGATCCCGAATTGGGCGTTCAATGGGGTATTGATAAGCCTATTCTTTCAGAGAAGGATGCGATTGCACCTTTATATCGTGATAGTGATATCGATTTTGTGTATTAGAATGTCATTGTATCATAATCAGAATTTTGTAATAATCATCTGAATGCCGATATAATAATTAGAATGTCAAATTAATAAAAAAAACCGATATAATAAGTATACCGATATTATCAGTATACCGATATAAAAAATAAGGACCAGATTTTAACCGGAATGGGAGGGAACCTCATGAAGAAGCTTCTATTCGTTTTTAATCCGACAGCTGGCAGGGGAAGACTTAAGAGCAAGCTATTCGATATCGTGGATAGCTTTATTAAGCATGGCTATGTCGTTCAGGTATACCCAACCCAGCAGAAGGGGGATGCAACCAATATTGTCATGAAGGAACCGGATCAATATGATCTTCTGGTAGTAGCCGGTGGTGATGGTACTCTCAATGAAGTGATTACCGGTATGATGAAGGCGAACAGAGTTGTTCCGATCGGGCTTATTCCGGCAGGTTCAATGAATGATGTCGGCCATAGCTTTAAGATTAGCAGAAATATTATGAATGCAGTTCGTGTTGTTATGTCAGGCAGACCCTATTCCATGGATATCGGTAAGTTCAATGATAAATATTTTATTTACGTTGCGGCCTTTGGGGCCTTTACGGATATATCTTATACCACCTCGCAGAAGAATAAGAATGTGATTGGTAACCTTGCTTATTATCTGGAAGGAATCAAAAAGCTGTCAGAGCTGAAACCCAGGCGCATCCGGGTTCAATACGGTAATAAGGTGATTGAAGAGGAATTCCTGATTGGACTGGTTACTAACTCGCTCTACATAGGCGGCTTCAAGAATCTGAATTACAAGAAGACGAGTCTGAATGATGGCCTATTAGAGCTTCTGCTGGTGAAGATGCCTAAGAATATTATTGATCTGGAGATGATCGTCAGTTCTTTAATCAATTATAAGATTAATGAGAGCCTGATGTATTATATTCAGGCACCCAGCCTGATCATTTCCTCCGAGAAGATGGAATGGACCCTGGACGGAGAATATGGTGGGACATACGAGCAGGTAGAGATCAGTAACTGCAATAAAGCGATTAAAATCATATGTAATTCACTTCACGACAATTGTGAGCAAGGAATGAAGAAAGGCAATTCACTGAAAGACAGGTAGATAGTGAGGAAATTATATGTTAATCATAAAGGAGAGTATCATCACCATACAAATGTAATATTTTTAACCCTCTAAGGATAAAAACAGAAACAAAATGAAAGTTTTGCCTCTGAAAAGGCAAAACTTTACTTTGCTGATACGATATCAAAGGAAAAGAGCTTCTGAAAACATTATCAAAGTATTATGTTGCAGATATTGGAATACGGAATATGTTGCTCGGATATACGGACAGTGATTATGGTCATATCCTTAAGAATATAGTATATCTGAAATTAATTCGTCGTGGTTATCAAGTATTTATTGGTAAGTGGTATAATCTGGAGATCGATTTTATTGCTGTTAAACAGGATGAGAAGAAATATATTCAGGTAACCCAAAGCATCATAGATGAAACCGTTAAGAAGAGAGAATTGGAACCCCTAAAGGCTGTGAATGACAATTATGAGAAGATCATTCTGACGATGGACAAGACATTTTTTACAGATTATGAAGGGATAAGGTTCATAAATGTATTAGATTTTCTCTTAAATTCTTAATAATATAATTAGATTCGATACGTCAAGAAAATATTTATTAATTATAAAGGTCTTTTCAGAAGCATACAAGTCCCACTATTGTTCAAAAGGTAAAATCCGCTAAAGTTTGTATCAGCGAATGAAGGTTATGGGAGGATGAATTATGGAATATAAGAACCTGGAGCAATTAAGTATTATTATTCAGAAGGAAATTGATGCAGGGGAGATTGCAGGGGCAGCAATCAGAGTGATTCATAACAATGAAACCTGCTATCGGGATGAATTGGGGTTTGCTGATATTGAGAAGAAAATTCCGATTCAGCGGGATACCATTTATCGTATGTTTTCCATGTCTAAGCCTGTTACGGCGGTTGCTGCAATGATATTATATGAGCGCGGTCTGCTGAATCTGTTGGCTCCGGTAAGCGATTATCTGGAGGGCTTTCAAAAGCAGCAGGTGCTTACGGAAGCAGGTTTTGTTCCGGTAAATCGGGAGGTTACCATACAGGATTTACTAAACATGACTTCAGGCATCGCTTATCCGGATGAGAGCTTTGAGGTTGGACGCAGAATGCAGAAGGTGTTCTCCGAGGTTGAGAGCTCCTATCATAAAGGGATTAAAGTAAGTACGATTGAGTTCGCTAACCGTATTGGACAGGTACCTTTGGAATTTCAACCGGGTGATCATTGGAAGTATGGTGCCTCTGCCGATGTAATCGGAGCTGTGATCGAGGTGATTTCAGGTAAGAGCTATGGACAATTTCTTAAGGATGAGATTTTTATGCCTCTAAATATGATTGATACTGACTTCTATGTTCCCGAGGAGAAGCTTAATCGCTTTGCGAAAGCTTATGATTATAACGCAGAGATGAAATCTCTGATTCCGTTTACCGGGGATATGCTTGCTATTTTTGATTATCTTACTCCTCCTGCCTTTGAATCGGGTGGCGCCGGCCTTGTTTCCACCATTAAGGACTATTCCCGTTTTGCTCTGATGCTTGCTAATAATGGCATTCTAGGCGGTGTTCGAATCCTTGGAAGAAAGTCGGTGGAGTATCTGCGGACACCACAGCTGACACCCACTCAGGCAGTAACCTTTAATTGGGATGCACTGGCAGGATATAATTATGGCAATCTGATGCGAAGTATGGTGGATCCTGCGAAGGCTGCCAGCAACGGATCATTAGGTGAGTTTGGATGGGACGGTTGGACCGGTAATTACTTTATGATTGATCCGAAGGAGAATCTGGTCATGCTCTATATGATCCAACGTTGCGGAGGGACTAACCCAATTATGTTTCGTAAGCTGCGTTCCATTATCTATGGTGCTTTGTAACATCATGAATCATTATAATTAAATAGGGTTGTAATCAATATCTACGAGGCGGTTCACATTGATCCGCCTTTTTGCAATACATGATTCATAAAAGTAATTGTCAAATAAAACAGTAGTAAACGGTAGATAGTGGTTTCACACTGACTTGGCGAAGGTTCAATCGTTCATCCGGAGAGAGCTCACTTAATCGCTTTTCTTCCTGGTAGATTGCCTGTATCTTCTGCTCTAATACCATACGAGGTTGCTCTTTTGGTCTTTCTCAGGAAGAGCATTTACCGCTTCATCATATCTACGGCGGGCATGCTCCCAGCAACCGGCGATGGTCAGATCTTCACGTTCCTTTTCTAAGTTGTGTGATATACCTGATATCCATCGGTAACACAGACATCCTTGAAATTCTTAAGGAACTCTCTGGGATGACTAGTTTCTGGTCTGCTACGTATAGGACGATTTGCTTGTCCTGAAGCATCTTGCCCGTGCGGTAGACCCACATGTAATTTTTGGCTCCGGCAGTACGCCCATCCTTATTAACAAGGACTGGTGTCTCATCGGTCTGGCGTACATGATAATAATAAATCCGCTCATGCAGAAAATCATACAGGATTGCCAGATATCGATCAGCGTAATTATATCGCTCAAACTCTTTCTCCAAACGGTAAAGAGGAACTGCATATATTTTTTCCGTTTAGGATAGCCGCCTCCAATGATGGAGATACCAAACTGTTTCTTAGAAGATAGCCAGGGTGCTTTGCTTTTATTATGTGATCATCCTTTTTGCTGTCATAAACCGCTTGTGATGTTCTTTCACCTCTACTTTGGACTGAGTGAATTTATAGCGTTAGTACACTTCATCCGGAAGCTGTTTCCATGACGTTTCACCGAATTCCTCCCGAAGTTATTCTTCTGTCAGGATAGGTTCAATCTGTCACATGGATGGAAAAACCATTCGCAGAGATATCCAGACCTACACTTATACTTGAATCTGGTCTTGGATTCATGATTTCAGCAGGAACCGGAACAATTGAGCTTATGTATAATCATTTCTATTTGCCTCTGTTACAGAAAGCTTGAACGTGAGGATTCCATGGTAGGAATTCTTCAAGATGCTTTTTGCAAGAATTCATATCTTGAAGATATATCCAAAATCGTTATTCTTTTCTTTTTCTGCATAATATGGTATACTATTAAAACTAAAAATATTGCAAAAGAGGATGATACATATGGTGAAAAAGCAAGAAATAAGATGGATTACTGGAGTTAAAGGATGTTGTTGTATCTCGGTTGTATTGCTACATTTATTAGCGTGTATGTTTCCATCTGCTCAAAATGGCGGTATTAAATACTTACCTATTACTGGAATGTATAATTACATTCAGTTAACACCCATCAATATTTTTTTTAACGGAAGCTTTGCTGTTTATATTTTTTGGACACTTAGTTCGTTTTTATTAACAAGAAGTTACTATATTCATCAAAATGCTAAAATGTTAGTAAGAAAAGACATAAGTAAGTTTTTTAGAATTAGCAGTTCAGTAATAATTGTTTCGTGTATTGGTTTTCTATTGTTAAAATGTGGCTTGTATTATCATTTACAAGCTGGTGAATTAATCGAAAATTCATTTTGGACTAATGAAAGAGACTATTCTAACTTTGGAATAAACGGATTGATATCCGAGCTAATTTGGAAAGACTGGCTAGTTAACTCAATAATGATTCCACCTTTATGGACTCTAAGATTTGAATTTGTTGGAAGCATACTAGTTACCATGTTATTGGTAACAGAGCAAGGTAAGAATAAAAGACTTCTAATTTTTCTTTCTGTTCTTTTATTGGGAGGAGGGAGTTTAGCTGCATACATTTGTTTTTTCTCAGGAATGTTTTTAGCAAATATTTATGAGAAAGAGAATGAAAAACCTTGGGGTATAGTATTTTTTGGTATCGGAGTAATAATGGGGGCATATCCGCCTACTGGGATACCCGTAGATGGTATGTATCATTACATCTACAAGTATATTATAAGTAACTTTAATACACTTACAGACTCAGTATCTGGAGTTATTGTTTGGTATGTGATAAGTGCATTCTTAGTTCTTTTTGGAATAATGAAATCCAAACAATTGATGAAGATGTTATCAAATAGACTTTTTCATTTCTTAGGATCTATCTCTTTTTATATTTACATATGCCACATACCTGTAATTTGGTCAATAGGCGCTTTTTCTTTCTATATATTGTATACGAATAACAACGACATTTTTTTATCTGCACTTTTTTGTACAATTACGAGCATAGTTGTTACAATTCTGTGTGCATGCCTATTGAAGAAAATTAATGACGTATTTTTAGAAAATAAGATAAGAATGGTTACATTAGGATTATTAAAAAATGATGTCGAGTCAAAGATTATTAATGAATAATGATAAAAGTATTACTTTCTAGAAAGTACATTGTCAGAAGTTATGTTTATTATTTGAAACGAGAAAAGCGGAGAGAGAAAGTAGGAAAACATTTATTTTTGGAGAGGGAAATCTCATTCCTTATTCTCGATGCCCTTTTTTGAGATATAAATTATTTGCATAAACTAATAAAGTAATCCTCCTAGATTAGTGTTAAAATAAATATTGATCTGGGAGGATTATTATATGGCAAAACAAAAGAAATTTTCTCTGGTAAGCAAGGCGTAAGCGTCTAATCATACGCTCCTAGTAAATTTTAAGCGCAGCTTATTTGCGACGCTTGCTGTAACAATCAGCCGGGAGTGTTTTTGACCACAGCATGAGTGGCTCAGCTTTGATTGTTCTATATTTCCATTCTTCTCGATGATTTTAGGCAGATCTGTGAGAAGATAGCTGATGTAATAATACACGTTGAGATTGTTTGCCCTAGCCGCTTCTGTAATGCTGTAGATGATTGCACTGACCTGAGCACCTCTTATTGTATATATCGTCAGCCAGTTCTTACGGCTGATGGTGAAATTCCGGAGAGCACGTTCGCTGGCTGAGTCATCAATGGGAACTTCTCCGTCGGTTAAAAATACTTTGAGATATTCTTCCTGGTTTACGCTGTATTGAAGTCCGGAAACGTTTTTTCCTTTCAGAGGGACTACCTTGTTAGACAGGCATTTTTTCACCCATACTTGGCGTTGATGATCGCTGCCTCCAAAGAAGGCGTTGCAATACTTCCCCGGAACAAAGTATCCGGATGATCTCCGCGAAGAAACTCATCCTGGTGCATCCCATTGGTTCCGACATATACCTTGATCACATGTTTTTAGCAATCCATTTGGCAGGTTCGAAGCATAACTGCAGAATACTTCATTGACATGCTTCTCCAGTTACCTTTACCAAAGGTATCGAGGAGTTCTTCCTCTGTAACATCATGAGGGATTTCCCCCTGCGGGAAGTCCTTTAAATCTTCTTCACGTTGCCCTTTCAGCTTGCTTTTACGAGGTTTCTTTTCCGCTTCAATATTGTTTCTTCAATCGTTGGCTCCTGTATGCTTTCATCGCAGCAAGCCTCAGTCTCATTGAAGAAGGATATCTGGCCCGTAATCGCTTCCAGCTTCTCGGACTGACGACCAAAGCGCTACTGATTTGCAAGACGGACCTGTTCCATAAGGTTCTCATAATCCTATTCAAGCTTGTCCAGACGATCCTGCATCTGGTAGATGATACCGTCCTTCGATTCGGTATCCATTGTATTCAGTTCATCGGGAGTGAATTTTTTGCACATGTTTTTCGAATTTCTGTATTGAAATCATTATAACAGAAATGCTTATAAATAGCCAGTTTCGTGACTTTTGGGACCAGCTGGGTCTCGTCATTTTGCTACCATGCCAGAGCTTGCCATTCGCTATCTGATATTTGATCCATGGTAAGTGGACTCCATTAAAATACTAATAGTTTTTTGTGTTTTTTAAGTATGCCTCAAAAAATAAATTTAGCCTAGGCGAGCGATTTGACGCTTGCGACAAAATAGAACTTTTTACAATATTTATCCCAATTCGACCATTATTTTATATACATTTTACAATTGAACATTTTGCGTTGTTGTGGTAATATGGTAAAGTGCTACTAAAAGAAAGCATTCTGCTAGAGCATGTAAATACGTATATGGATGATTAAAGGAGAAGAATTATGAAGAAGAGATTAATTAGTTTATTGCTGATTTCCCTTATGATTTTCAGCTTTGCAGCCTGCCAGAAGAGCTCTGATGGGGACAATTCACTTAAGTACATACAGGATAACGGTAAGTTTATTGTTGGTCTGGATGATACCTTTGCACCTATGGGCTTTACAGATGATAATGGTGACATCATCGGCTTTGACGTAGATCTTGCCAGAGCAGTTAGCGAGAAGCTTGGTGTGGAATTAGTTCTGCAGCCGGTGGAATGGGAATCGAAGGAGCAGGAATTAGCTACGAAGAACATCGACTGTATCTGGAACGGTTTATCCATTACCCCGGAGCGTCTGAAAAACATGACAATGTCTAAGTCATATATGACCAATGACATTTCACTAGTAGTAAAGAATGACAGTACTATTGCTACAATGGCGGATATGGCCGGCTTAAGACTGGCTGTTCAGGGCGGATCTTCTGCGGAAGAAGCGTTAAATGATGAAGCCAATAAAGCATTTCGTGAATCCTTAGGCCAGGTGAATCCTTTTGATAAATATGATACCGCTTTGATGGATATGGAAACCGGTAATTCGGATGCAGTACTTATGGATACCGTAATGGCTAACTACATGATCAAGACCTTAGGTAAGGATTATAAGGTGTTGGATGAATCCTTACTTCCGGATGAATATGCGGTAGGCTTCCGCAAAGGTGAGGTTGAGCTTTGCACAGCAGTTGAGAAAGCTCTAAGTGAGCTGAAGGCTGACGGCACTGTTGCAGAGATCTCTACAAAATGGTTTGGTACAGATATCACTACAATAGAATAAGAATATTAAAATATTTATGACCTGGGAGGCTGCTATCGGTTTCCCGGGTCATTTTTATACATGCTTCATTAAAAGTTTGCGAAGCTAACTTTTTTGAATACATGCTTCATGAAATGTCTGCGAAGCTGATATTTTTGATTACATGATTCATAAAATATCTGCGAAGCTGAAATTTTTGATTACATGATTTATGAAATATCTGCGAAGCTGATATTTTTGAATATCCTTGCTTCACAATATGTCTGCAAAGCTGATATTTTAAATAAACAATTACTAACAATTGTACTGATTTTAGATATTTGACAGATAATTCCTGCTAAGCTATAATTTAGAAAAGAGTAAATCACTGGACAGAACCACCTCGGAGGTTAATCTCATGGTTTGCAGGCAATGTGGTAGAGAAAATAATAATAAGGATGGACTTTGTACCTTCTGTGGAGCTATGTCGGATAGCTGGGACAATGAATTAGCAGCCTCTGAAAGTATGAATGAAGAGTCGAATCTGGGGTTTGCGAATGCGGATACCCGGTATGAGGCTCCCCGGGTCATGGAACTCTTATCCGAAGCAGGAAATCGGTACCAGAGAAGGGTCAGGAACGAAATTAACAACAGTCAAACGGTGAATACGAAACCTGACAATAAGAATAATATGCGGTCACATGCAGGGATGCAGTCAGCAAAATCAACCAATAAGATATCCAAACACAGGGAGAAGAAGCTGGCAGAGCAGAAGCAGCTAAGACTATATGAGGAACTCAGGACCAAGCTGCAGGAGGAGAAACAGGAGTCACTGAATAGATATATGTATCAGGGCTTAAATCAAGATGTATTAGCGGATCAGGAAGAAGTCAGTAACAACAGACATAAGGATAAGAGCTTTGTATTAACCATAATTGGCATATCAGCAGGCATCCTGCTCGCAGCTTTCCTCCTATTATTTATGGGAAGAGTTAGTGAACGAACAGATTACACCTTTGTAGCAAGAGATTCGATTGTTGTTACTACAAGTCAGACGGAGTTAGAGACCTATGTATTCAATGCGATGGGTGATATGCTGTACAAGATAAACGGATTTATGAGTATTAATTATACTCCTGACCATACCGCAGCTATTGTTTATAATAGGAATACCAAATACCTCGCTTATGTGAATGCATATCGAATGAAAGAATTTACCACTACTGTATTTAACTATGCATTGTCTGAGGATGGAAACTATATTCTATACTCTATCTCTGGCGGGGGGAATAAATATTACCTAATGCTTTATGATATAAGGCAGGATAAGGAGACAATGCTTGATCTGCAGGAAAAGTATTTTGATATGCTGAATGTCCTGCCGGGAGGTAAGATGATATCGTATATTACCTATACTGTATCCGATCAGAGAGCAATTAGTGATCTACAGTCCTATGTGGTCAAAAATAGCGGTTCTCCGGAGCTGGTGGGTAACGATTTACTTATATTTGCCGTATCCATGGATCAGAGCAGCATTTACTATGCGGAATTTTCTGATGGCAGAACAAAGTCTCTCTATGTAAGACATAATGGTGTAGATAAAATGATTTCGGAAGGCATTAACGGACTCATCTACTTCAATAAAGACTTTACAGAGGTGCTGGTGGAGGACAACGGCAGCTATTATCTTTACAACAATGATGGAGTGCGAAGCAAGGTAATGGATCGGCTGGTGAATAGCCTTATTCTGCCTAAGAGAGCTGTCAATAATATGACCGCCTATGGTATTGTCAGTTATGGTATTCAGAGCTTTACAGGAAAGCTCTTTTTCTGCAATGACAATTCAATTCACTATTTGGATGACAACCTGCAGTCGAGATTGGTCGCCGTAACCTCGGGTGCCGAGACCGTGACTCTGTCGAAGGAGGGGAAGGAGCTTTTTTACCTTGATTCCCAAAACCGACTGATAAAATGTAAGAATATTCCGGATAATAGCAACCCGGAAATTTGGGGGTACGAGGTAACAGATTACAGGGTATCCGGGAATATGTCCCAGGTTTATTATATACGTGAAGATAATTTATATTTTAAAGAGAATAATGGGGATGAGAGGCTGATCAGTGAAAATGCCCGTGCTCTCTGCTCGAATCCGGAGGATATAGTTTTCTTCCTTAAAGACTATGAGAGCGGAAAGGGGACGCTATACTATAGTAAGGAGGGTTTACAAGCGGTGCCAGTCGAGGGAGGAACGAATGTTACCGGCGTAAAGGAATGGAATTTTGGTGTCGTATATCAGAAGCTTGTAAATAATGCTCCTGCCGTATTCTATAATACGGAAGGAACCGATTTTCTATTTATCATGGATGGATTTGATCTGTTGGGAGCAAGCAGCCTTATCTTAAGATAAGGTCTATAATCGACGGATTACCTGGATTGTATGAATTATTTGATAAAATTTGATTGAAAAGAACATGACACTGTGGTAATATGGTAAAGTGCTAGCGAACTAAAATATGATTATTTGTAACTATTCAGAACAGTAGTAATATTTGGAAATAGGACTTGAATGCTTGCATTCAAAGGACTATTTATAAATATTACTATTGGGTTGACCCAAACAGCGAGGAAATCCGCTTGATTTTCGAGCCTGTTCTGAATAGTTACAAGTGTTACATAACTGGACAATGGAGGTTTTTATGATTATAGATAATGTTCCCTTGGATTACCTAATCCCGAATATGCTGTCGGCGACCGGAACAACGCTCAGTATTTTCTTTCTGACGATTCTCTTCTCAATCCCATTAGGCTTTCTGGTAGCACTGGGCAGAAGATGCCGAATTTGGATTATAAGCTTCCCGATACGGATCTATCAGCTAATCTTCCGTGGTACACCTCTGATGCTGCAATTGATTTTCTTTATGTACGCACCCTTTTACATATTCGGGTATAATTACAAGGATCGTATGGTTGCCTGCATATTAGCCTTTTCCATCAATTATGCGGCATATTTCGGAGAGATTTTTCGCGGAGGGATTGCAGCAATTCCGAAGGGTCAGTATGAAGCTGCAAGGGTTCTTGGATACACCAAGTTTCAGACCTTTATGAGAATTATACTTCCTCAGGTTGTGAAGCATGTTATGCCTGCAACCGGCAATGAGCTGATGACTTTGGTAAAGGATACCTCGCTGGCTCAGGTTATTGCTGTGGTTGAACTGTTCCGTGTTGCAACCACCACCCAGTCAAAATATTTCTCCACGGTTCCGATTATCATCGCCGCTTTATTCTATCTGCTAATGAATACGGTAGTAGAGGTAAGCTTCAAGCTGATGGAGAAGAAGCTTGACTATTATAGGAATTAGGATTACTGGATCACGATCAGCTTGGAGGATATCATGCTATTAATTGCAGATAATATTGTAAAGAATTTTAATAAAACAGAAGTATTGAAGGGCATAAGCCTGGAGGTGGAGGAGGGCGAGGTAGTCGCTATCATTGGACCCTCCGGTTCTGGTAAGTCTACGCTGCTTCGCTGTCTCACACAGCTTGAGAAAATTGATTTTGGCAGGATTGAGATAGGGGATAAGCTGATGGTAGATACAGAAGCTGATCTCGGTTATGCAGATGCGAAGACTCTCCATGAGATTATTCTTGAAGTAGGTCTGGTGTTTCAGAACTTCAATCTGTTCCCGCATTTTAGTGTTCTTCGTAATATCGTAGATGCGCAAGTCAGGGTACTCGGTACCGATAAAAAAGAAGCAACCGAGAAGGCGATGCTTCTCCTGGACAAGATGAATCTAAGAGATAAGGCCAATGCTTATCCCTGTGAGCTGTCCGGCGGCCAGCAGCAGAGAATAGCGATTGCCAGAGCATTGGCGTTAAATCCGCGTATTCTTTTCTTTGATGAACCGACTTCGGCTCTTGATCCGGAGCTTACCGGAGAGATACTGAAGGTAATACGCTCACTTGCAGAGGAGAAGATGACGATGGTAATCGTAACACATGAGATGGCTTTTGCCAGAGATGTGGCTGATCGTGTCATTTTTATGGATGAAGGGATTATCGTTGAACAAGGAACTCCGGAAGAAGTATTCTCAAATTCCTCCAATCAAAGGACTAAGGAGTTTTTACAGCGATTCAATCAGGTAGGATAGACTGAGATTGTTACTGTTCACACCTAGGCCAAAGTTGCTGATATGAGTTCGATCAATAATTTTGGAAACAGTGATTGAACTCATTTACTACATTAAGGCTGGGGTGTGAACGGTAACGCAAGATTTTCAAACTTAATTATTTTATTGCTTGCAATTATTGGATATGTCTGTTATAATAACTATGGTGCAAAATGATAAGACTATTTAAGGAGTGGACGAAAGTCCACTCTTATTCTTTGCTTACAGGCAGCGGCACTTTATCAATTTATCAATTATGTTAGGAAAGTAGGGATTTGAATGACAAAACATGAAGAATATGAGCGAAAAACAGAACAGTTACTGGAACCTATTTTGGCAGAGAATCATTTCGAATTGTATGATGTTGAATATGTAAAGGAAGGTGG
>JAEZKL010000131.1 GCA_023415475.1 Bacillota bacterium
AACCGCCATAAATCGTGATGATACCCCCGTCTTGGCCCTCGCTGCTGCCTCCGATGCCAGCACCACTGGATTCGCCTGTTGCGTTCAGAGTGCCGGGACGACCCGGTTGACCGTAGATACTCAGACGATTAGTACCGGTCACATTAATCCCTGCGCCATCGTTTCCTATTACTTCAAGGCTGCAGCCGGTTGCGAGAATTAGCTTAACATCGCCGTTTACCGTGATGGTTTGATTGATTGTCAAGTCACCCATTGCCACATACCAACCATTGGTGGTACTGCCCTCCAGTGTTACAGTGGAGCCATCAAGCACCGTTGCTGTTACGGTTCTACTTACTCCATTCTCATCCTCATATTCCACCGTTGCTTCTGTTGCTGCATAAGCCGTTGTCGGAAGCTGAGTCAGAATCAGTGCTACCGTCAGCAGCAGGCTCCAAACCTGCTTTCGTATCCTTTTCATCTCTAGTATACCATTCCTTTCATAGTATTTTGGGGGTAATAAGTGCCCCCTTCTACAGCGTGGAAGATGGCAAAGCAGACTTTTGACCACCGCAAGATAGCTGCCATTCTCCACCGGCACATAACCTATGACCCATTCAAAGGGTCTGGCCAAAGATTCCGATTTCCCCGATAATATTATTTTCTTTTCGTGGATTTTCCCTCTCAGAGCTTTATGTGATCCATTCATTTGAAGCCTCTTTTTACTCCTCGGGGATTTGTCAAAAGTATAATTCCAATTTTTACTTATATTTTTAGTATACCTATTTTTGGAATATATTCAAGTGTAAGAAGGTACATAATTCTGAAGAAAACCTTTGAAGACTTTACTTGTTTATAAACTGACGTGGATGATGCATGAATTATATGGCAAATTATTATTGCTATACAGGTATTATTGTCCCGATTTGCAGACATTATATGGCAGAATGAACCGATTTCTTCCACAGAGCTGGTAAAGCGGAGCGAAGAGGCGCTAAAATGGAAAAGAACCACTTCATTTACTGTTTTAAAGCGTCTGTGTGATAAAGGGATTTTCCAGAACAACAAGGGCAAGGTTACTTCGCTGATCTCCCGTCAGGAATTTTACTCTATGCAGAGCAAAAAGTTTGTGGAGGAAAGCTTTGATGGATCGTTGCCTGCCTTTATTGCAGCCTTCACAAAGTGTCAGTCAGTGACAATGGAAGAGATTGCAGAAATTAGAAAAATGATTGATACTGCTGGGGAGGTGTAAATACATGGATGCTGTTTTCTTAAAATTGCTCAACATGAGCATCACTGCTAGTTGGCTGATTCTGGCTGTTGTGTTGCTTCGCTTCCTTCTCAAAAAAGCTCCTAAATGGGTATCATAGTTTATTCAGTTTTCGATCGATATTTTATCTTACTATGTGAATTTCTTTTACTCTTTTCTTTTTGCAATAATACTTGTAAAGGTCATATCGTCCCAGGCCATCCTATTAAACGGTTCTTCATGTGCATTAAATATCTTCATGGTTTTTTGATATATTTCTTTCCCTTTGTTGTCAGACAAATTGTCTGCAAGGATAACATCAACAATACCGGTCTGTTCAAAAAGCTTTTTCCACCAATCCGGCGTATGCCAATTATTAAGACCAAAGCTATCGGCATAGGGCTTATAATTATCCGGTAGGCCATCCGAATAATCATTGACAAAACCAGGCACGATGATTCCGATCTCGCCACCAGGTTTGACATGTTTCAAAAGGCGTTCCCTGAGAAAATCGCTATCCGTAACATAAAAGAAAATAGAGTTGATGCTGACTAATGCGTCAAAAAAGTTTTCCGCATACGGTAAATCATTTGCATCAGCATGAATAGGGCAGATGTTATCCTGCTCACCCATTTCACATATACGCTGCCAATTATCTGATGCACCTATCCATAAATCGTTTGCCCATACTCTGACACCAAACTCTTTTGCAAGAAAAATGGAGCTAATTGCCTTTCCGCAGCCCATGT
The DNA here is from genome assembly GCA_023415475.1 of Bacillota bacterium. Classification (GTDB taxonomy): domain Bacteria; phylum Bacillota; class Clostridia; order Lachnospirales; family Lachnospiraceae; genus Mobilitalea. Next base: position 1,978 of record JAEZKL010000131.1, read on the forward strand.
CTAACACTCGCATACCCTCTTTCAGATGCATAGACTGACAAAGCGCTTCCTGAAGCCATAAGCAATGGGAACCCATTGCATTATTCAAGATCCAGTCCGGATCATACTTTGAAGATAGCGGATAGTTCTCATCGTTCATAAAAGTGAGAATTTCATTACGTGAATATTTCATTTGTAATCCTCCCTCGCGGTATACTTGTTTCCGGTTGTATTTTCAAAATCCACGACTGCATTATACATGTCGCGCGCTATCTCCATATTAATATCATTATAATGGTGCTGTCCGATGCAGTGAAATTGCACTCATAATTATCTCACTTTGGCGAACAGATGTTTGCTGCTGCCATAAGGATATTGTACCATAGGAAATATAAAAAGTCGATAATATTTGGAAGCTAATATATATAGCTTTTGACTCAGTTTTCTGACTCAACTCAGTGTTTTTTAGATAAAATCAGATAAAAGAAGATAATGCTTAAATTCTTGAAAAAGCCTTCATCCATAAGTAAGATGAAGGCTGATAAAATCGGATAAAAGGACACACCCTAATGTTTTGTTTTACGTCAGGAAGGTCTCGAACTGACGCTATGTGACAGGTATCCATATTTCTACACTGCACTTATCCGTCGCTTCATCCCAAAAGACGTATTTTTCTATGGTAGGAAGCCCGGATTTTTTGTATTTACTTTGCGGCAGAAACTCATTGTTGATTTTGTTCCATACATTTCCAAGGACCTGACCGGAAATGCTGCCCATTGCCTCGAATTTCAGCCATATTGCCTTCGGATATTCAAAGTTATCCAAGCCTGGGATAACCTCCTTCTCCCACTCTATTGCGCACATGTAGTCATTGCTGCCATCTTCCCTAAAACCAAAGCATAATCCTAAATCGTAAAAACGACCGCTCAATTCTTTTATCGCCTCATTGCTGCCATCGCTTTTTACGATTGCCCAGGTCCCGCCACCATATGGTGTTATACGTCTGATTCCCATTACTTTGAAAGGCTCTCTTTCAATAATTGTGTAATCCATTCTATCAACTCCTTTAATAGTCAGGGCAAAGCTAAGACGGCAATAGAATGTAAGCTTAACACCATCATTTCTCGCTTCCGTTGGAGTAATACCGTGCAAGCGCTTGAATGCCACGCTGAAAGCGTCTGAGGATTGATAACCATACCTCAAGCCAATATCAATTACTTTATCACAGGTATTTTGTAAATCATAAGCTGCACGAGTCAATTTTCTGCGACGTATATATTCTGATAAAGAGATGCCGGTTATTTGATTAAACGACCCTTGAAACAAAGAAAAGGAGCAGGCGGTAATCTTATTTAATTCCTTTTCATCAATTTCATCAGTCAGATGGTTTTCAATATAGTCAATTGCTTTGTTCATTCTATTAACCCAGTCCATTACTTCACCTCCTTGAACACCATTATAAGTCAGTTGATTTCAGTTTACCCGTTATTTATCAAATAGATAATAACGGGTCTTTTATGTCAATTATATAAATTTTCCTCATATTAGATGTGATTTTATTATACCATAGTTTTATATCAAGAAAAGCCCTATAAAAAATTGTCGGCATATAGAATGTCGACAATCCCCTTTTTTAGCTGTATTAATTCATATTTTCTCCCCATCGATGAAAGCCGTTGATCGGGATATGAAACTTATCCAGTACCTTGCCGATGATTTGCAGATTCATATCCTCAAGGCTGGTAATATGGCTGTAATAAGGCACCACGGGCGGCATAATATATGCTCCGGCTTCTGCCAGAGTCAGCATATTTCTTAAATGAATGGTGCTTAGGGGACTCTCTCTTGGAACCAGCACCAGGTTTCTACGTTCCTTTAAGGTAACGTCTGCTGCGCGGAGAAGCAAATTATCGGAATAACCACAGGCAATACCTGCGACTGTCTTCATGCTGCAGGGGATTATTACCATACCCTCGGTTTGATAGGTGCCACTGGCAATCTTTGCGCCGTAATCATTGATATCATATAGGACATCAGCCATTGCTTCTACCTGGGATAGGGTATAGTCCGTCTCTTGGGCTATGGTCATCTTTGCTCCCGCGGAGATGACCAGATGAGTTTCCCAATCAGGACAAGCTTTCATAAGTTGAAGCAGCTTTATCGCAAGAGCAGCACCGCTTGCACCGCTCATTCCGACAATTAATCTTTTTTTGTCATTCACCTGGAGATTCCGTTCCATAGCCATTTCCTCTTTCTTAATCCTTTATTTAGCAGTTACTTAATTTAAGATTTTGGTGTCAAAAGTACTCGAATACTGTATCACTCGTCAATTTGCACTAAATAAGTATATCTATTTAGGAATGAAAAGCATATTATATTAAGCATCCAAGCGAAAGCGTGTCGCGTATAAAATATGCTTTTTATTCCTTGTAAGAAAATTTATTGTGCAAATTGACGATATTACTAAGAAATTAGTACTTTTGACACCTAAATCTTAATTACATATTACTATTCTCTGTATAGTTCCATTTGCATATGCGATAAGCGAGAGAATCAATTGCTACAAATAGTAGAAAGCCGATGATTGCAATCGTTATTATCCCAATGTACATTTCTATATAATTAATCCGTGACCACGCATCCAGAATATAATAACCCATCCCATAGGTTGTGCCATAGCCTTCCACGAAGAACAGGATAGAGACCGCAGCTCCGAGAGATACTCGAAGGCTGGTAAGCAATTGAGGCAGTATGGCAGGCAGGGTAACATGGCGGATAATGGCAAGCTTACCTGCTCCCGTACTTTTCATGATCTGATACATGGATTTATCAATGGTCTGAATACTGTCACGAACCGATACGATCACCTGAAATACGATGACCAGTACCATAATTATAATCTTTGAGCCATCCCTCATACCAAGAAGCAGCATCGCAATGGGTAGCAGGGCGGTCTTGGGAATGGGGTAACTAAAATAAATCAAGGGGTATAAGATACGGTTCGCTTTCTTGGAATACGCAAGGAGTATTCCGATGGGGACACCGATGATTAAGGATAAGGCCAGACCGGCTCCAATTCTTCTTAAGCTGTACAAGATATGTACCCACATGTGATCCTTCAGAACAACAGCATAGCTTTGATATACCCGGAGGGGATTGGGAATTACGGTCGTTTCTGTCAAAAGAGCTGCAATAAACCAGATCAGATTAATTGACAGAAATCCTTGTACAAATATCATACATTGTTTCAACAGTTTATTCAATTGGATCCATCCTCTCCCCATTCGTTATCAGCTGCTGGCGAAGTAACTGTTTTGTTGTAAGATAGTCCACATGCTCCGGATATAATTGTCCAAAGTACGGGTTGTTACTTCTGTACTTGATGTTACCGCCCTGAGTACCCATAACATATATCATATTACCCAGATAAAGAGCCTCTTCAATACTGTGGGTCACCAGAATCGTAGTGGGCTTCTGATACGTCCATACCTTTAAAAATAACTCTCTGGCTTCCTCCCTGGTAATTGCATCTAGTGCAGAGAAGGGCTCATCCATCAGCAATAAATCCGGCTGCAGGAGAAAGGCTCTTGCGATGGCACTTCTTTGTAATTGTCCGCCGCTTAATTCATTTGGATATTTGTCGAGAATATCCTGAATGTTAAGAGCGTTAGAGATCCGGTTCAGTTCCTCCGTATGCCTGCCCTTATGATATTCCTTGCGGATCTTTAGAGGCAGCAGGCAATTTTCTCTGACGGTTTTCCAGGGAAGCAGACCGCAGTTTTGTGGGATGAGACCGATCTTGTGCAACCTGGGATTCAGAGCGCATCTTTCGTCATTATTAACAAATTCTATGGTACCGCTTTCGATTTCTAAGGAACCGGCAAGGGCATTAATCAAGGTGGATTTACCGCAGCCGGAGGAGCCCAGTATAGCCAGCGACTCTCCTTTTGGTAATTCAAAGGAGAGGTGGCGGACTACCGGATTGAAGGTCTGTTTGGATTTATAGTGAATGGATAAATCATTTATAATCAGCATGGCATTCCTCATCTTAGTGGGACAATTTATTTTGAATAAACATCATATACCATCTGTTCATAGGTTAGGTCAGAGCTGCACAATCCTTTATTGCTTGCCCATGCTATGGCGGACTCTACATCCTCTCTAGGAGGGAGTACACTTTCACGGAAGGGTTCGATGGTAATCTGTCCTTTCATTTCTTCCGGATATCCTACGGCATTAATCACAGTATCCTCATAACCGGAGATATCAGTCTTATTTAAGTATGCAACCGCTTCATTATAAGCTAAGTATAAATTTTTGATTGCCTCGGACCTTTCATCCAGAGCTGTTTTGGTAAAGGCAGATACAGCGGGATAAAGATTAAGATCATTGGCACTTCCTAAATATACGGCGCCGTCATTCAGTACAATAGAAGCAAAGGGCTCCGGTAATAAGCCAAGGTCAATTTTATCATTACGAAGCAATTCAACCCGGTCCGGAATACGGGGAACGATTTCCTTAACAACAGCATCATTTTCCAAAGAGTTTTTTGCTAGGATCTGATCCAGAGTATAATCAATTAAGGTGTTCTGTGATATTGCAATACTTTTTCCCTTTATCTCATCAAGGGAGGATATACCGCTGTTTTTACCTGCGACCAGTACATAATCACCATCGGTTATTCCTGTGATTTTGACATCAAAATCAGCATTTTGATAGATGCATACGCCAATATAATCCGTTAATACCCCATCCAGTTCACCGGCTAGAAAAGCCGCATCCCGGTCTTTAGCAGAGGTAAAGACCTCAAGCTGCAGATCCAGCTGGTACCCATCTGCAAGACCCAGTTCATTGATCATGACATAAGGAATAACATCATAGGAGGACATCATCCCGATTCGAAGAACCGTTTTCTCAGTGGGAGCTACTGTAGTCTCCGGAGTATCTGTGATACTTTCCGCGGCTGCATCCTGAGATGCTTCCGGTTCGCTTGTTGGAGTATTTGTTGATTCATTTTCAGTCTTACAGCCGACGAAGAGTAATGCAATTAAGCAGAAGGTGAGTAATATTTGTAGTCTTTTTTTCATTAGAATCATGCCTTTCTCAATACCTGCAAGCATATTATGTGAAAGCTTGCTTTCCCATTTTGCAGGTTCATTATTTGTGTGAATTGTTTTCACACTTTTGTCTTTCTTTGTTATATTTGATACCGTTTAAAACAGCAGCGCATCAAACAAGGCGCTGAGTAGCAAGACAATACTGACCAATTGGTTGACACTGTAAGAGGCAATATTGACATTAGATAAATTCGTCGGTGAAACCAGACGGTATTCCATGATAAATAAGCATATGATAATGATTAGCCCTATGAAGTATATCACGCCCAGCTCCGATGCCAAAAGACCAATGATCACAAGGCATAGGACGGTTATGATATGAAACAACATAGAGATTCTCAGGGCATTTTTGACACCGAATTTAGCCGGAATAGAATGAAGCCCATTGGCCTTATCAAAATCATAATCCTGTGAGCCATAGATAATATCAAAGCCGGCAACCCACAAGGTGTTGGCAGCTCCCATAAAGAGAGGGAGCAGACTCAGCTTCCCGGTTATTGCAAGCCAAGCTCCAACCGGTGCACAGGCACAGGTAACACCTAGAACAAGGTGGCAAAGGTAAGTAAATCGCTTGCAATAGGAGTAGATAATCATCAAAAATAAAGCAACCGGTGATAACAGGAAACAGATGAAGTTCAATTGATATGCACCAACCAGCATAACCAGAAAGCAGATGGCAGTAAAGAGAACTACTTCCAGCTTCTTCATTTCCCCCTTAGGGATCTGACGATTTGCGGTTCTGGGATTTCGGGCATCGATTTCAGCGTCAATGACACGATTGATTGCATTGGCCCCTGTTCTGGCACCTAAAAAGCATACCACAATCCAAAATAAGGTACGGAACTTAGGGATACCTTCTGCAGCCAAGAGCATGGACAGGAGTGCAAAACTGAGAGAAAAAATAGTGTGGGAGAACATTACCAGCTTTCCGTATTCCTTAATCTTATGAATCAATTTCACTAATATCATAATGCTTCCACCTTTCGTTCACCTGCTGTCTCATCTCTGGTGTCATTTCAATATCCTTTGGCCAGTCCCTGGTTAAGCCTTCTTCTTTCCATTTCTTGGTGGCATCAATGCCGATTTTACCACCTTGAAGGACGAGATCTCTTTTTGCATCAATGTTATTAAAGACCTTCCACATGACGGTGGACAAATCCTCCGGATTAACCTCCTGATCCACCGCAATCACAAATTTATCGGTATGACAGCTCATATATTCGGCTAGTGCCTCCCTGCCCTGTCCGGGGTGTTCTTTCCGGATGGTCATAATATGATAGCTATTAGTCAATGGCCTCTTCCCTTGTGATGTTCTTATACCCGTTGCATCCACTCCAAGACGGTTTCCGTATAAGGCTTCGTTGGAGGAATGATCCAAAGCATCCAGCGGGCCTTCCGCGATGATGAGACTTGTGTCTGCATCCACCAGATTCAGAACAGCATCCCGTACCTGTTTGATATCCTGCACATCTACAGTAGCATCTACGACAACAATCAATTTCGTATACATCATCTGACCCATTCCCCAGATACTATTCATGGTCTTGATAGCCGCTCCGGGATAATTTGCTTTGATGGATACAATGGCACAGTTGTGAAAGACTCCTTCCAGAGGCAGATTAATATCCACCAGCTCGGGAATAATCATACGAAGCATCGGCAGGAAGATGCGTTCTGTTGCCTTAGCCATATAGCAATCCTCCATGGGAGGTTTACCAACAACAGTAGCCGGATAGATTGCGTCCTTTCGATGGGTAATGCAGGTGACATGAAACCGGGGATAATAATCAGCAAGAGAGTAGTAACCTGTATGATCACCAAAGGGCCCTTCCCATACCAGCTCCTCCATTGGATCCACATAGCCCTCCAGTACAAATTCGGCATTGCTTGGTACATAGATATCATTGGTAATACATTTTACCATTCGGACTCTGGATTTGCGAAGCCATCCGGCTAACATCATCTCATCCAACATGGGGGGCAGAGGAGCAGTAGCGGCATAGGTGATAGCGGGGTCGCAGCCGAGTGCTACAGATACCGGCATTCGCAGTCCCCGTTCTTTATATTCCTTATAGATTTCAGAACCATCGTTATGCTTATGCCAATGCATCCCTGTGCTGGTTTTATCCAGCAGCTGCATACGATACATACCCACATTTTGACGCTTAGTTTTGATATCCTTTGTAAAGACCAGGGGCAGGGTTACAAATTTACCGGCATCCTCCGGCCAGCATTTTAAAACAGGAAGAGTATCTAAATCCACCTCCCGTTCAATGACCTCCTGGCATTTGCCTTTTCTCCTTGATTTGGAAGGAAAGACATACAGAAGTCGTAATAAACGCGGAATGCTTTTCATAAGCCTTTTTACAGACAGATAATTTCCTAAATCCAGATATTCGGTTATCAGGGCACCAAGCTCGTCCAAATCCTTGACGCCTAAGCCCTGACTCATTCTGCTGTAGCTGCCCATGGCGTTGATTAGAACCGGATACTTTGAACCGCTCACCTTCTCAAATAACAAGGCAGGTCCATGTGCTTTCGAAACCCGGTCTGTTATTTCCGTAATCTCAAGCTCCGAGGAAACCTCGGCACGTACCCGTTGTAATTCTCCGTGTCTCTCCAGTTCCTCTATAAATGTATGTAAATCCCTGTATGACATGCGACACACCCTTCATTCTGAATTGATAAAATACCTTTGTACCATATCTTAATAACATATCTATACTAAATCAGATTAACCCGTTGTTCAATAGTAGATTTTGATATCGGTACAAATAAATACAAAATGACAGCTGTTTCACACCCTTCCCAGATATTATTGCAATGCGGGAAGAATATAATAAGGTATCTTTTTACGTTCTTCAAACCCTAATTTCCAGGCAAGTTTTCTGGAACCGATATTCCCGGAGCTACAGGACCAGACAGGTTCCAACCCATTTTCCAGACAATAATCAATTAAACGTACGCATACCATTGTGGCATAGCCAGAACCACGATAATCCACATTTGTTTCAATACCAATTTCAAGCTTGTGATCAAATACAAAGGATGCAAATGCGGTAGAAGCCGGAATTTTATTATTGATTAACAATGTAAATCCAACTCCATACTTGTTAAAATCTTGGAAATTATTCCAAAAGTATTTCGGTGCAACGTTTCCATCCAATTGATTAAAAATATTTTCCGATGTTGATACGATTTCCATATCTTTATGTGAAAGATTTTTTTTAAAGGCAGCATATTTTTCTTTCTGAAAGGTGAAGTTGATTCTCTGATATTCCAGTACTTTAGATGTTTCCTCTGGGGAGGGAGGACTATATGCTCCTTCCGGATCTTTCTTTATTAAATGATTCTCTAAAAGATCATCCATTTTCTTATATAGAGTATCAGGGTATACCTGCAACCATTCTAATTTCTTCCTGGTATGGTTTGAATTAAGTAAATAGGATTTCAATTTTTTATAAAAGTCTTCCTTAGCGCTTTCTCCATAAAGTAAAGCCATTCCGTACGGATGCTTAATATAAAAGGAGGCAGGAGTAACATTATTGTCGACAAAAATGCTTCCCTCTACTTTTCCTTCCAATACCGATATGGCAAATAAAGTATTAATATCCGCCCCCATGAGAGTTGGAATTAGGTCTCGAAACTTCTCTTTATCAAATGCGATCATCGGGTTACCTCTCCTTGTATTTCGTTTCCCTTAGTATATAATAGAATTGTTAGTAGTTCAAACGTCGGATATTGAATCTGTACTACTACAGTTTCTTGAATACCACGAAGGAGGTCTGATCCATGTCAAAAACGGAACTGGTAACAGAGTATATTCTGAATGAAATTAAGCAAGGAAGGATTGCGGAGGGGCAAAGGGTTCCGGGATGCAGAGAGATTGCCCAGACTCTTTCGGTCAATAAAATTACGGTCAATAAAGCATATAAAGCTCTGGAAGAGGAACATTTCCTCTATTGTACCGAGGGGAGGATATTATGTGGTCAAATCGGACTTTGAAGAAACCCCTTTCATAGAAGAGATTAATTTCCAAACGGTAGAGCCCGATCCTACCTTGATCCCCTATCAGGCATTTACTCATGCGATAAACCGATCCATAGAAGAATATAAAAAGAAATTATTTTATTATGAAACTCCAATGGGCTTTTCTGAGCTGAGAGAGGTGCTCAAAGAAAGATTTGCTCAGGACGGAATTTATACCTCAAGCTCACAAATTATGATTACAAATGGTGCGCAGCAGGGAATATATCTTGCATTAAAATCTATTTTCCTAGCTTCACCTGAAAAGAAACTCTTAGTGGAAGCGCCTACCTACCATGCGGTTCTCGACATGGTCAAGGCGTTGAGTATTAATTACGTAGCAATTAGGCGAGATTTAGCTGGAATTGACCTAAATTATCTGGAAACTATATTTCAGACAGAACGGATAAAGGCCTTCTACATTATTCCAAGATACCATAACCCAACGGGATATTCTCTTTTAGAGAAGGATAAGAGAAAAGTTACCGAGCTTTGCAACCGATATAAGGTCATCATAATTGAGGACGACTATCTGGCCGATTTGGGGATGGATAAAAGATCTTTTCCGCTTCACTATTATGATACCAATCAGCTAACGATTTATATTCGCAGTTTCTCAAAAACATTTCTACCAGGACTTCGGTTAGGTGCAATGGTCGTTCCTGATGCTTTATGTAATTCAATTAATCAGCAGAAGTATATATCGGATATTTCTACTTCCGGTATTACACAGGGGGCGCTGAATATTTATATTAAATCAGGGATGTATGATCAACACATAAATAAAGTAAACGCATGTTACCGAAGAAAACTAACGAAGGCAAAAGCAATTCTATCGGCTGCCAATTTGGAGGGGCTGACTTTCCACGTACCAAAACAGGGCCTTTTTCTGTGGATTACGCTTCCTGTTGGAATTTCTTCGCATATCATCGCAAACAAGCTAGCTGAAAATAATATTTTGGTTTCTCAATACGCTATTTCAGGTGATGAATCACAGGGTCTTCGGCTTTGTATTTCAGGTGTACGTGAAAAAGATATTGATGCGCTGGAAATTGTAATTAAGATTATCAAAGATAATCTTAAAAATGCTTAAGAACTCTTTCACATATTATTAATAGGTGCATTGTATATTACACATTGTGTATATGCTACAGCAAAGGATTCCTACGTGGAAAAATCCGTACATAAGAGTAGGGGATTGATCTGCTAAATTGATAAGACAATAGAAGGCTGGGGACAGCCTTCTATTGTCTTTATTTCTTTTATTCAGGAGGATGAAATGATAAACTTTTTTGCAGACAGGGAACCAAAGTGTTAAGATAATTGTCATATAGTATGAGATATATTTCGAGATAAGCTTCCGGAGGGGGGAACAGATACGTGGGGAAAGAAGAATTTACCGATTTACTGCTTACATATCAGGTGAGTATGTATCGATTTGCACTTGGAATATTAAGAAATGAGCAGGATGCGGAAGATGCATTAAGCACTGCAATCATTAAGGCATATGAACATCTGGCAAGCCTAAGAGATAAGAATAAGTTTAAAGCTTGGATTATGTCAATTATCGCAAATGAAGCAAAAAATATGATATCAAAAAACAGCAGGCTTCAGCTAGTTGATGATGTGACTGTTTTTGGAGAAGCAGTGGAAGAAGATCATAATACGATATGGGACAGTGTGATGGAATTAGGGGAGCAGCATAGGCAGATTATCGTTTTATATTATTATGACGGCTTCTCAACCAGGGAAATCGCCAGAATATTAAAAATCCGGGAAGGAACTGTAAAGTCAAGACTTAGCCGGGCAAGGCAGAGTTTAAAAGAGATTTTAAGTTTATAGAAGGAAAGGGCTGGTGCTTATATGACTCAGTATATTGATAATAAAATAAGAACAATATTATTGGATAATGATATTACAATTCCGGATCAATGTCGGAGAAGAATGAACGAAATAATCTACGGACTTCCAGACAAAGTACATAAAAAATTACAGGTACAGTTTTGGCCGAAGGTAGCTATTGCAGCAGTATGTCTGATGATTTCCTCCATTACTGTTTTTGCAGCAGTGGATTATGTCAGACAAAGAATGGAAAGTCTTTCGGAAGAGGAGAAAGACAGTTATTATGAAGGAGTACAGAGCTCTCCTGCTAATGCAGACAGTTATTCAAGGGAGTTTAGCGACAATGAAAAAGAGAAAATGAAAGAGCTTAGAGCGAATTATGAAAATGGAGTATTTCCGGCTCAAAAGCTTTCAATTGTAAAAACACAATCGGATGCGGATGGCAGTAAAGAATTATATTTTGTAGAAGATACAAGCTTATTTGTATTGCCGGCCAGGGAACTGACAGAGGAAGAAATGCTGGAAATAATTGATTTTTATTATTGCAGAGATTTCAGTCTGACCGAAAAGGTAAAGGAAAACATAGTAACTGTCAGTCCGGATGAATTTGTTGAAAAAGGCGGGATGGATGAAGAAAAAGCCATTGAAATGGCCAAAGCGGACATTAAGAAAGTATATGGAATAGATTTTGAGGAGGCAGAAATCTCGGTAGCGTATAATGACTTAGAAGGAAATGGTAATGTTTATGCGGTTACCATGACTGACAATGAAACCATGTCAAATTACGGTGTATCAATTGATGCTGATCAGGAATTGGTAACAGAGCTATTCAATATGAAGCAAAGCAATAATTATACGGATGGGATTGAAGTTGACCAGACGAAGTTTACTGCTAAGTTTGAAGATGCTCTGAATATATTAAAGAAGTGGAAGGGAGAAGATTTACCAATCATCCAGGCTACCTGTGAATATAACTATAATTCAGACGACTGTCTGGAACATGGAATGGTGAGTTATCTTTTTGAAATGGAGGATGGTACCGGCTATGTATTTTATTATAGCTGCGTCAATGATGTTTTCTTTGATATCTATATGACTGATTATGATCAAAACAGACAGAGAATTGATCAGAATTCAGCTAAAAAACGGGAAAAAGGTATTGATCGAAAAATAATACAGATGCAATAACCAATGTGGCAACTGATCCTTGGTATTTACTACTCGTGATATCGATTTGAAAATGAATGAGTTTATCATACCGAACAAAATAAAAACAGATTTCTTGCATTTCTTGAGATTGTACATCATACGATATATTGGACGAAGTAAGTATATTGTACTTGGGATGGATCAAAATAATGCAGGAAAGGAGTAAATGGGATGGAATTCTTGTCACGGTATGTTGTTATAGTAGTATTAGCCATATGCTTATGTCTTGGGTACATAATCAAACACAGTATATCCTTTATCCCGAATAAGTTTATACCACTTATCCTAGCGGTTGTCGGAACTCTGTTAAATGTCTGGATCAACGGATGGACCTTTACACCCGAGATCCTGCTTGGCGGCCTTGCCAGCGGACTTGCAAGCACAGGTGCATTTGAGCTGATACGCAATATCACGGGTGGTAACGCAGCACCTGAGAGTCCGACATCATAAAAAGGATATTGTAATAGAAAAGGAGCATCCCAATTTTCTGTTGAGCTTAAGATTCAACAGAAAATAAAGGTGCTCCTATTATAATTCGTGGCCGATCCATTCCGAAGATAGATCATTACTTCACCAGTGCGTTATAGACGGCAACCTTAATCACCTGGCTGGAATAGGTGACACCGCTGATAGCATCTACCTCCAGACTGTTATTAGCTACGATATCCTTGACAATAACCTCTGCCGGTTTTCCCAGTCCGCTATCGTGAGAAATAATCTTAACTTCGGTAATCACATGATCCTTGACTGTCACCTCGACAGTGGACTTAATGATTTGTGCATCCTCACTACCGGCATAGGTACCGTCTTCCACCTTGGTCAGGTTGAGACCACTGAAATCATAATCCTTATAAGGCTCCAGCTTTCCTGAGATGTTGTTAATCATTACACCGATACCAACAGCAATCACTGCTATTACAGCAACAAGGATAAAGATAATTTTCTTCCCCTTAGACATATTTGTATCCCTTCTTATCGTAATATAGAATTGATGATTGGCTCCAAATTCTTCTCATTTGTAAAATCCAAAGGATGCTCATAGCTGGATAGCATACCTTTGACGTCCGCATCCGGATTTTTTATCATCCTTAGCCGAAGCTTTCTTAGCGTCATTACTAGCTTATAAAAAGGACTCAATCGGCTGTAATCAAAGCCACCGCGCAGATAGTATAGTTCTATCTTATTCTGTTGATTCACCGGAATGTTTGCCTTTACCAATTCCGGAACAATTGCTTCCTTAGCAGGTGAGGCACCTACTGCGAAAACAATCAGCCTTTTATCCTTCAGAAGCTCAAAGTTCTTCGTAATCAGCTTGATTCCGCTGATGCTGATCGCATATAGACCACTACCGTAGATTATCGTATCATAATCGGTTATGTCTTTTATACTTATCTTTTCTCCCTCCAGCAAATTACAATCAAGACGTTTTGCCAGCCAAGTAGCATAGTTTTTCGTAAAACCGGTCTTTGAACGGTATACGACTACAATTTTCTCATTCTTTGACATATTCTTTTCCCAACCCTTCTAATATTTTCTTCATAGTAAGCATCACTTCTTCCGTAACCTTAAGATCCTCCGGCTTGAATTGACCAAAGAGCTTTTCCATGAAATCAGCACTTTTTTCATTATACGCCTGGGAGAATTCCAGACATTTTGGCGTAGCTTTAATTCGAAGCCGTCTTGCATCCTCATTATCCTTTGTTATCTCGATGACCCCCTTTTGCTCCAGCTTAAGAACCAGCTGCTTTACGTTCTGGTGAGAGCTACCAATGGTTCCTGCTAATTCGGTCAGGGTAGGTGAATAATTTCCCATGATACCAAGGACAAGAAGTACAAACCATTGCTTAGTCGAAATCTCAGCAAAGAAGGAATCTCCAATTGTCTGAAGCTTATTGGAAAGCATAAAGATGAGAGTAAATATGACGTATTTGCTTTCCGCATTCTGAGTTAAAAGTTCCATTTGTGTCCTCCTTTAAATATGTAATATGTTACCTAATAATATGTAATATATTACATAAATAGAGATATGTCAATAGTCGGATTGAAAAATTTTTAAATATTGTTATTTTCGTGTAGTCAGCCATTCCTCCCTGGACATCGAATAACAGGTGAGGTCATGGATGGTGCCGTCAAATATTTTGGAGCAATGACGCAGGGTTCCCTCATACTGGAAGCCCAATTTTTCAATTACCCTTTTAGAGCGTGTATTATTGGAATAATGATGGATCGTTACAAATGAGATATCATACTGCCCAAAGGCATATTCAATGGCTGCTCCGGCAGCCTCCGGCATAATACCCATTCCCCAATAATCCTCAGACAGCACGTAGCCGAGCATCTTAACATCGGTAGCACTGCGAAGCTGATCTTTATGTAAGCCAATGGAGCCAATCAGCTTATTATTCTCCTTATAGATAAGAGCCCATACCTCATCATTTTCCATAAAGCTTTGTAAAATTCTCTGAGATTCCTCTAGATTACTGTGAGGAGCCCAGCCTGCATTGGGACCGACATGAGGATTCTTGGCATATTCATAGAAGTCTTCCAGGTCGGATGCCTCAAAGGGTCTTAATATACAACGTTCTGTTTCAAGGGTGATCATTCTTACCTCCATTCCAGAGAGAAGGCCACAATAGCCTAAAGCCTCTTGGTTATATTCCGATAAAATTAGTAAGAGTATACTCTGATTTGGCAGAAGTTGCAAGTGGCTTTAATAGAATGAGTGTTCGGTAGTAATCTTGCGGAAAAATAATTTCTTGTGTATAATGAAGAAAACATTTAGCGGACATCCAATGACGATGTGCCATGCTATCATTTTATTTAAATCAGGGTTATGAATGACACATAGATTGTTCCTAAGTGTTAGTATGCGGGATATCGCTAATAGCAGCCCGGGTTAATCAGAGAGAAGGTGGTACTTTATGAAGTTCATACATATTGCGGACATCCACCTTGGGGCTGTTCCGGATTCGGACATGCCGTGGGGTGCTCAGAGGGGAAAAGAGATCTGGGACAGCTTCCAGGATATCGTAAGAATCTGTAACGAAGAGAAGGCAGACCTATTGCTGATCGCAGGAGACATGTTCCATCGTCAGCCCTTGGTCAGAGAGCTGAAGGAAGTAAACTATATTCTTAGCAGGCTTGAGACAGCCAGGGTACTGATCATGGCAGGGAATCATGACTATATCGGTGCAAGGTCGTATTACCAGGGCTTTGAATGGGACGAGAAGGTTCATTTCTTTCTGAGTGACACCGTGGAATGCAAGATATATGAAGAGCTTAAAGTGGAGATATACGGGTTAAGTTTTCACGCTAAGGATATTTATGAGGCGTTGTATGATGGTGTAAAGCATGAGAGAAATGAACGGATTCATATACTCCTGGCCCATGGCGGTGATGAGAGGAATATACCGATTAATCGAAAGAAGCTAATTGAGCTGGATTTTGACTACATTGCTCTCGGTCATATCCATAAGCCTGAGATAATTACAAATAGAATGGCATATTGTGGCTCACTGGAGCCTCTGGATAAGAATGAGACCGGAGATCGGGGGTATCTTCTTGGAGAGATTACAGAAGGTGAGGATGGTAAGAGGATTACTACCGTTAACTTTATTGCACATTCGGCAAGAGTCTATAAACGATGCCTTCTTCCGGTAAACCCGCAGGATACCAACGGATCACTTCTTGATAAGGCGAGAAATATAATGAAGGAACAGGGTATGCAGCATATCTATTCTTTTACAATACAGGGAATCCGGGATGAGATGATCCATTTTGATAAGGAGGCCATCAGAGCTCTCGGCAATGTACTCGAGGTCACGGATCAATCCGTACCGGATTATGACTTTAATGCCCTTTACCTTGAAAATGAGGATAATATTATAGGGATGTTCATTCAGAAGATTCGCGAAAATACCAACCAGGATGAAGTTGCACGGAAAGCACTCTATTACGGAATCGAAGCACTACTGGGTGCAAAGGAAGCCGGAAGGTAATACCTTTCTTTCAGGAGAGGCAGCAGAGACTTCTCAGATATTAGAGTGAGGCAGATTGGAAAGGTTGGTACGATATGCTTTTAAGAAAGCTTAAAATACATTATTTTGGTCGATTTAATAATAAGGAAATCGAGCTTAAACCGGGAATAAACTTGATTTATGGAGAGAATGAGGCGGGCAAATCTACAATTCATACCTTTATCAAGGGAATGTTCTTTGGAATTGAGCGAATGAGAGGCAGAGGTGCAGCTTCGAAAGAGGATCTGTATACCAGATACCTGCCCTGGGATTATCCGGGTGCTTATGGTGGCAGTATGGATATCGAAATCGAAGGGAAGCAGTATCAGCTTCAGAGAAGCTTTCATGTGAGTGATAAGAGCTTCTCCGTTATTGATTTGTCAACCGGTCGTGAGGTGAAGCTGAAGGAAGGGATGATTAGTGAACTGATTCCTGGCTTATCAGAATCGACCTTTAGGAATACCATCAGCATGGAGCAGCTGAAAGCTCAGACGGATTCTGAGCTGGCTACCCAGGTGCGTAATTATATCGCTAATCTGTCCGTAGCCAGGAGTAAGGAGGTTGATGTCGCAAAGGCGGTCAGCTTACTTACTGAGCAGAGGAAGCAGCTGGAGTCTACCCTGAATCCTGCTGCACTGAAATCATTACAAGCGGAGATCGAGGCCGGTGAGGCAAGGGAAGAGAAGTTGGATCAGCTGACGTTGCAGCTGAGAGAGCTTCTGGAGCTGGAGAAACAGCTGCTAAGACAAAAGGAGGCGCTGTCAGCAGCCACCAATAATGAAGCAGCACGCCGTATGGAACAGCTTCCCGCTATTTTGGAAAAGTATCACTCCTATGAGGAGCTGAATAATCAAGTGTTACAGATGGATCATCAGCTCACGGAGATTAAGAATAAGATTTCAGAAGGAGAGAGACTGCAGCGTGCGCTGGAGCAATTAAAAACAGATAAGAAGATTACCGATGTCCTGCGCAATGACCTGTATGCTTTAGAAAAGCAGGAGCGGGAGCTGGAGAAGGAACTGGAGGCAGCGCAAAGAAGCAGTAGGAAGGCTCTTTATATCAGTTTACCTGGTGCAGTCGTGGTTGCTTTACTGATCGTCTTTCTTTCCGGTTTTCATTTACTTGGTCTTCTTCTGGCAGCAGCCAGTCTGATAATCGGTGGTGTCGGTTATCTCTTTCTAAACCGGAGGAATCATAAAATCCTCCGTGAGCTTCAGAATAAGCGGGCTACCCTTGTCAAGCAGAGTGGGGATGCGCAGAATGAGATTATGGATGTTCTGACCAGGCATCAGGTGATTAATTTGGAAGCCTTAGCCGATCGACAGGAGGAGCTTCTTCGAAGCTTCCTTGCCATAGAGCATGCCAAGGAGCAGCAGAAGGAGATCGAAGCGCGTAGAAGTACTGTACAGGACAACATGGATTCAATCTATGATACGATCATGACTTATCTGCAGTATTTCATTCGGGCAGAAGAGTTAACCCCGGAGACGATGCAACGAATTACGGAGGAGCTTCGTCTAAGAAAGCAGGAGAGTCTTGGCAGACAAGCCGAGCTGAACGAAAGCTATGAAGCCTGCAGATTGCAGATAGAAAAGCTGAGATGGGAAATATCTGCCTTAGAGGGTAATGAAGAAGAGCTACAGAAGAACCGGAAGCAATATGAGCAAATGAAGCATCAGCAAGCGGAGAGCACAGTGGAGCTGGATGCAATCAAGCTTGCCCTATCCGTGGTGGGGGAGCTTTCTTCCCAGATTCACGATAGCTTTGGCCAGCAGCTTAACAATACGGTGTCTGAGGTCATTGGCGAGGTAACCGGACAGAGATACAATGATCTTAAGGTAGATGAAAAGCTGGATATTAAGGTGGGTTGGAACGGTGCGTATGTACTACTGGAGCGTCTTAGTGCAGGAACGATTGACCAGGTATTTTTTGCGCTGCGTCTGGCCGTCGCTGACTTGCTTCTGGGTAAGGACGAGGTTCCCCTCATATTTGATGACAGCTTTGCCCTATATGATGATACCAGGGTGAAGGCGGCCTTATCAGAGGTGGCAAAAAGAAAACAGAGCATACTGTTCACCTGTCACAAGAGAGAGCAAAGGCTTCTTGAAGAGCTGCAGCTTCCTTATCATCTAGTGAAGCTCTCTTAATGGGGGCAGCTTTATTAATAGAGGGAAGCCTTTGTTGATAGAGGGAACTTCTGTTAATATTGGAATGAAAGATACAAATGGATATAGTCTGAGACAGAATATGCGAGGGATTAATGTGCAGAAGAAGTATGGAATGAGCAAAAGCAAAAAGAAGAGCGGCAGAAGCATAAAGGGTAAGATTAAGGTCGGACTACAGCTTCTTATATTTATGGTGCTCCTGATTATTGTGGTTGCGATGTTCTATTTTTATAAGGAATATGGAAAAACGATCTTTGATCTTCAGTCAAATGCGAAGCAGAAGGTCAGAACCTCCACGGAGGATACCTTCAAGTCCTCTCAGACCAGTCTGGTGTATGACTTTGAAGGAAATTTGATCTCTACCTTGAAAGCAGAGAAGGATGTTTACTATATTACATACCCGGACATTCCCAAAGTAGCTGTCAATGCAATGGTGGTATCGGAGGATCGGAAGTTCTTTCAGCATAACGGAGTTGATTATTTGGCGAATATCAGAGCTGCGATTGCTTTGATCAAGCATAAGGGAAAGATTACTCAGGGAGCCAGCACCATAACCCAGCAGGTCGCACGTAATATATTCCTGAACCATACGGTTTCCTACGAACGCAAGATTGAAGAGATTTTTGTTGCGCAGGAGTTAGAGAAGATCTATTCCAAGACCGAGATTATGGAATTTTATCTGAATGGTATCTATTTTGCCAACGGTCATTACGGAATACAGGCAGCCGCCCTCGGCTACTTTTCAGAGGGTGTGAATACCCTCAGCCTGTCTCAGCTTGCGTTCCTATGTGCTATTCCTAACAATCCGAACCTGTATAACCCCGTTACAAATATGGAGAATACCTTGAAGCGTCGGGATCGTATCCTAGATCAATTATTGGACGAAGGAATGATTTCCGAGAAGGAGTATACCGAAGCTCTGAAGGAGAAAATCAAGTTAAATCAGGAGAAATCAGATAAGAATAATTATGTGGAGACATACACCTATCACTCTGCCATTCGGGCTTTGATGCAGGCAAATGGCTTTGTATTCCGCTATCAATTTGATACGGAGGATGATGAGGCGGCGTATGAGGAGGAATATTATGATATGTATTATAGGTACCAGAAGGAGCTCTATATTCGGGGCTACCGTATCTATACCTCCATCGATCTGAATAAACAGGAGCTGTTACAGCAGGCGGTGGATGATGCGTTATCAGATTTTACGAAGAAGAACGAAGAGGGCATCTATCAGATGCAGGGAGCAGCTGTCTGTATCGATAATGACAGTGGAAGAGTGGTTGCAATTGTCGGAGGCAGAGAGCAGGAGAGTGAGGGCTATACCCTGAACCGGGGATATCAAAGCTTTCGCCAGCCGGGTAGTGCGATTAAGCCCTTAGTCGTATATACACCTGCTTTTGAGCAGGGATATATACCGGAGAGTATCGTGAACGACGAGAAATTCGAAGGAGGTCCCAAGAACTCCGGAGGAAATTATCTTGGTAAGATGAAGCTTCAGAGGGCAATCGAGTTATCGAAGAATACCGTTGCCTGGAAGCTGTTCGAGGAGTTGACACCAAAGGTTGGTTTATCCTATCTCCTGAAGATGAACTTTTCTAAGATCAGTGCCAGCGATTATGTCCCGGCAGCAGCCCTTGGGGGCCTGACAGTGGGAGCAAGTCCTGTCGAGATGGCAGCAGCTTATGCTACCCTGGAGAATGATGGTTATCATCGGGTGCCTACCTGTATTATTAAAATCATGGATTCAGAGGGAAATGAAATCGTCGGAGACGAGATCGAGACAAAACAAATCTATCAGATGGAGGCTTCCCGAATCATGACGGAGGCATTAACCGGAGTTATGAAAAACGGAACGGGGAAGGGGCTGGGACTTACCCATACCATAAGTGCCGGTAAGACGGGAACCACAAATGATAAAAAGGACGGTTGGTTTGTAGGATATACACCTTATTATACAACCAGTGTGTGGGTCGGATACGATATGCCGAAGGCAGTGGATAATCTTCAGGGAGCTACCTATCCCGGGACGATATGGCATAACTTCATGGAGCAGATCCATGACTCATCCATGAAGAAGAAATTTGAATTGTATGACTGGAGGACTGAATGGAAGGCTAAGCTTGAGGAGGAGGAGAGACAGAAGGCGCTGGAGGAAGCGCAGGAGAAGGCTCTTAAGGAGGAACAGGAGAAAGAGGAGCAAGAGATACAAGAGGAGGAACCAGTCATGGATGCTGAGCCGGAACAGATCACCGGGGATGAGCAGAATGGCACAGAATTAGAAGGTGAGAATAATGAAACGACACCGGAGGAGCCAACCGACGAGGAACAGCAATCCGGCGATGAAATTAATCCGGATAAACCATCAGAGGAGCTGTCAAAGGACCTGACCGAAGAGGAGGCAGCTGATTAAGGCTACGGAATAAATAATTAATAGAAAGGGCAGGTACTTATTTGAGGCACCTGCCCTTATCCATTTTCTTGGGATTATATTTTTATACAAATAGGTTTAGTCACCTATATTATTCTTAATATCCTGAGAGGATAATTTTCTTCCTCCCTGATTGTATTCCTTTAGGATGTTTTGAATTCTTTCAACGGGATTCAGTAAACCGCTGATGCTGTTATCATGATTGAGGGTATCGATGATGAGAGCGACGTATTTACTCATATCAACATCAATATACCAAGGCTTGGATAGTAGTTCCGGTGTCTGATAGATCAGGTTAGTCGTAAGAACGCGGTAGATTAAGCCTGATTCATAAGCCTCGTCCAGCTTATCAAAGCCATTGGTGAAAAGACCGAAGGTAGCTGCGACAAAAATACGTCCTGCATTTCTCTTCTTCAATTCAGTTGCAACATCCAGTATGCTTTCACCGGAGGAAATCATATCATCAACAATCAAAATGTCTTTACCGGCAATATCTGAACCCAGGAATTCATGAGCTACGATAGGATTACGTCCCTTGACAATCTTGGTGTAATCACGTCTCTTATAGAACATACCCATATCAAGACCAAGAACGTTAGCAAAGTATACTGCTCTTGACATACCGCCTTCATCGGGGCTGATTACCATCATATGATCAGAATCTAAACGGATATCCGGAACATTATGAAGCATTGCCTTAATGAACTGATAGTTTGGAGCGACGGTCTCAAGACTGTTAAGAGGAATAGCGTTCTGTACTCTTGGATCATGTGCGTCGAAGGTAATGATACTTTCAACACCCATCTGTGTCAGCTCCTGTAATGCTAATGCACAGTCAAGAGATTCTCTGGAGCTTCTTCTATGTTGTCTGCCTTCATAAAGGTAAGGCATTATTACGGTTATTCTTCTGGCTTTACCACCAACTGCTGCGATAATTCTCTTCAGATCCTGATAATGATCATCAGGAGACATATGATTTTCATGTCCGCTCACGGTATATGTTAAACTGTAATTTGTTACGTCAACGAGAAGGTATAAATCAGAGCCTCGCACAGATTCTTTGATCTGTCCTTTTGCCTCACCTGTACCGAATCTTGGGCAGCATGCCTTCATTAAGTATGAGTCTCTTTGATATCCGGCAAATGCGATGGTACCCTTGTGTTCGCTTTCTCTCGCATTGCGCCACTCAACAAGGTAGTCATTCACGTGTTGTCCTAGGGTTTTACTGCTCTCAAGAGCGATAATACCAAGCGGTCCCACAGGTATTGTTTCTACGTTCTTCTGTTGCTTTGACATTAGATTTCCCTCCATGAAAATAAGAATTGGTTTCAAAAGCCATTAAAAGTTATAACATATATTAAATTCATTAGTCAAGCCGCTTTTCTGCTTTTCCTATGAATTCATATTATTGACTGCCTTGAGAAGACGGATGTCTTCACCAATAATACGCTGCACACTATAACTGCTTACAATCCTTGAAAATATACGTTCCCCATATGTGGTATTTATATTCGGAAGGGATAAATTCGTGGAAATAATCGTTGATTTCTGGCGCAATAAGCGTTCGTTGATAATAAGATAGAGTTGGGAATTCGTGAAAGAATTATTAAGCTCCGTACCCAGGTCGTCGATAATTAATAAATCACATTCCAGAATGTAATCAAATTGATTGGAAGCTTCAAGAGAGCTATCCTCATCCTTACTGAATTTGTGTTTCTCGAGAATATCAAACAGACGGAAGGCGGTCAGGTAAATAACCGTGTAGCCATGATCCAAAAGCTCCTTGGCAATGCAGTTCGCCAGAAAGGTCTTTCCCACACCAGTATTGCCGAGTAGAAGAAGATTGTCATGATTCTTATTAAAATGTCTTACAAAATTCTTGCAACCGGCAACTACCTTCTGCATATTGGAAAGTGGAGATAAACCCAGGGAATCATCAACATATTCATCGGAATAAAAACGGAAGGAGAACTTACCAAAGTTCTCGTTTGCTAAGATAGCTTTAATATTAGAATCGGAATACATTAAATCAGCAATTGCCTGTTTAAAGCAATTGCATTTTTCCTTCCCGATATAGCCGGTATCCTGACATTTATTACATTGGTAATGCATCTGAAGATAATCGGTAGGTAGACCTTCCCTAACCAACAGCTCTGTTTTTCTGGCATTTAGCTCTGCGATCTTCTCTTTTAGATTAGCTAAAGCACTATCATCTCCGCGAAGAGCCATCCTTCCGCTCCCGGCAGAGAGGGAAATAATCTCTTCTTCCAGCTCCTTTAGCTCAGGGATCAGGTCATAGGCATGGGAAATACGACGGTCCAAATCATGCTTGTCAGAAATTCTGCGGCTGTCATATTCCCGTAAAATCTGGTTATACTGGTCATTCTTTAGAGCCATATTCTTCGATCTCCTTTATAAGCCTTTATTTAGAAGCTTACGCTCCAGCTCTGCGTAATCCTGTGCTGAATAAGTACGCTGAGGAAACTGATTGAATTTGTTCTGCGCAGGCTTTACCATCGTAGTGACCTTATTCATATCAATATTTTTACTTGCCTTATTGAATTCGTCATCCAGTCTGGCGATGTCAGTCAGGGTCTTTGCGTTTTTCTTATACCAGGTCTCAAGTATCTTATCGGTATATTTGAAATCCGGCTTTTGAGTTCTTAGGATGGTGCGATTACAAGCCTCAATAATGATATCGTCAGAAAAGCCGAATACCTCAACCCATTTTGTGATATATTGTCGTTCAATCTGTCCGGGTGCTCGATTCAATCCAAAAGCTTTATTCACTGCATTATAATGTTCATTATAGGTTGCAGTTGCTTCCTTTGCCTTCTCCTCTGTATCAATCCCTTCTTCTGCCCAGGTCAGGGCTACCGCCTCGATATAAGAAGCATTCTTCTTATTCTTTGATACGCAATATTCATAGAGATACATAATTAATTCAGGCGAGAAGTGAAGCTCCTCATAAAGATACAGAATAAGCTGCTGATCCATCGGTTTCAGCGGGCGATCTAAATAGATCTCCACAATATTCAATGCATATTTAATCTCATCATTATTGGTCAACTGGGCAATCTTTTCCGCAGAATAGCTCTGCCTGGTGGCAGGCTTCGTCTCGGTATGTATACTGACGGCGATCTCATCAAGCTCCGTATCAGATTCGACAGTGGTTATTGTATTTGTCTTTGAATTGCTTATAGCCACAAGGCTGATTGCCGTTATATCCTTCTGGGCATTACGTGTTAAGGTAAGCAGATTTAGTTTTTCCCAATAGGTTAAAGCCCTGATTATATCTTTCTCTGTGTTTTCCAGATAGTCGGCAATGGAGGATATCGTTACTTCGGGACAATTACCGGAGAAGCAACGTAACAGATACAGATAAACCTTAACATAAGCGCCGTTTGCTGACGGCATAAACTGGTCAATGAAGATATTCGGAATGATGGTAACATCGGAAATACCTTCGGCATGTAATGTAATCTTATTCATAGGCTTGGCTCCTCCCTTTTACCCCTATATTAACTAATATTACTTAAAAAGCAGATTAGCTTTCTTAGCAGATTAGCAATGAATATGCCTTGCATATACATTGTCGTTGCACTTATCCAACGAATTCATGACCTTTTCTCGAGCAAGCTCGGAAAATGTCCTGACTTCGTCGGACTAATCTGCTCATCGCAGATTAGCAACTCAAATGCTTCGCATTTCATGGAACCGCAGGTTCCATTGGTGACGTTGCACTTATCCATGAATGCCACGTCATTTATTCGAGCGAGCTCGATAAATGCCTTGGCCTTCACGGATTAATCTGCTCTTCGCAGATTAGCAACTCAAATGCTGCGCATTTTCGTTGTCGTTGCACTTATCCATGAATGCCACGTCATTTATTCGAGCGAGCTCGATAAATGCCTTGTCATCCATGGACTAATCTGCTCATCGTGCACATTATAGCATACAAATTTTCGGTTGGAAATAGCCTATTTTCAGTGTTTCCGGAGTTTTTTGGCGTTGTGGATAGTGTGGATAATGTGGATGAATACAAGGTAAAAATATGTAAAATAATGTAAAAATCATAGGAAATATAGTTGAAATCTAAACAATTCCAGCTTTAAATCTATAATTGTAGAATGGAAAATTGTGAAAAAAATATCCACAGTATTTAACAAAATAAATTGTTGATAATACTGTGGATAATGTGGATAACTACAATCCTAGAAGATTTTCTCCCACGGATACGATGTCTCCGGCGCCCATAGTTATCAACAGGTCACCGTTCATACAATTTTGTAATAAA
>JAEZKL010000174.1 GCA_023415475.1 Bacillota bacterium
ACCGCGCGTTCCTCTATATAGCCTTTCATAGTGTTCCCCTCTAATTTCGTTGTTGTTACATTGTATGCAGGGGAAATGGGCGGTAGTACTGGGAATAATCAATGAATTAACACTATATAAAATTAATTTTAAAATATCGTCTGCCGCTTCACTATAACAAGTCCATTCGAGCTCAGTATTGCTTCCAAACATTCTAATAATTTACTTTTATGGACCCCTTCCGTTCATGATAGGCCATGCCTTTTTTGAAATCCCTAATAAGCTTCTTTATTTTTAAATAAAACTTTTATTACTGTTTTAAAAATTATCTTAAAATCCAGTAAGATATCCCATTTGTCTATGTAAATCGTATCCAGCCGAACCACTTCTTCAAACTCAGAAATTTTACTTCTTCCGCTAACCTGCCACATTCCGGTAATTCCAGGCTTTATACTAACTCTCCTCCAAAACTTTGTCTCATACTTGTTTACTTCATCGAGGGTCGGGGGTCTTGTACCTACCAGGCTCATATCACCTATCAGAACGTTAAAAAACTGTGGTAATTCATCTAGACTTGTCTTTCGTATAAACTTACCTACTTTCGTAATACGAGGGTCATCCTTCATCTTAAACATGAAATCACTGCTCATTTCGTTAGATTTCATAAGCTCTTTTTTTCTCTCTTCTGCATCCGTATACATACTACGGAATTTATAGATATGAAATTGACGTCCGTTCAGGCCAACCCGTATTTGTTTAAAAATGATCGGTCCTTTCCTATCCTCTGCTTTGATCGCAATCGCAGTTGCTAGCATAAGAGGTGAGAAAATAATAATACCGACCATGCTTCCGACAACATCCATGGCTCTTTTGATTGCCCTGGAAACACTGTTTAGAACCACCGTATGATAAGTAAGTACCGGATAATTACCTATACTGCTAACATAGCTATGTGCATCAACAGAGTAGTAGAAGTCAAAAATTAGACCCACTGTAATACCCATATCCAAGCATATTTCAATATGGGGTTTGAAATACATTTCAACACTTTTGTGATCCATGATATAGACATAATCAATTGCATTATCATGAATTATTTTTTCTAACTCATCTATGGTACCAAGATATCCTTCCTTCTCTCCATGTAAGGATATGCAACCGATGATGTTTAAGTTCAAATTACTCTTGTTCACATAGTTAATGAATTTCTGATATTTACGGATATCACCCAGAAGGAGGGTCCGCGGATAGAACTTACGATTCTTCTTTATAAAAAGTCGTCCTAAATATGCACTAAACAATAATAAAACATATTCGCATACAAGAAAAAGTAAATAAAATTTTATTTCTACTTCAGCTCTGCCCACAAAGAATAACAGGGTTGATACGATTGCAGCTGATAATAAAAATGACCGTGTTATATATTTAATAATACGATCCGGATAAAAAAAGATATTTACGTTATAAAGCGTGGCTGCTTTATTTAAGAACATGCATACTAAGTTAAAGCTGATGCATAGCACCAAATAATATCCATAGGATGCGAATACATTAATTCGCAGTATCATTCCCGTAAACAATGCCGCTATGATTCCAACCGAGAAATCGCTTACCATATAAGTGAAATTTGTTTTAACATGTCGATAAAATCTTAGCATTTGCTCCTCCCATTCTTATATTTTTTTCTATTTATTTCATATTAATTTAAATATTGATAATTATTGTAACTATTTTTATTGTAGCTTAAGCTTATCCATTCTTCAATACATATTGTGTATAAAAAGGCATATTATATATTAATTTGTAACATTATAGAGTAGAAATATAGCAGATAAACGCTATTCCTTTCATTTTTTTAATTAAAATAATCCTAGTGACACGTATGGAAGCATATGGTATAATCATCAAGTATTAACTGAATACATGCAATATAAAAGATAATAGCAAACTTATCGAAAGGTAAGGGCGCAAAGCTAAGGGTCTAAGGTCTTCGTGACTATGATTGCCAGTTGCCTAAATATAGTTGGCCACGGACTTCTTGCGCATCTTTGTCAAGGAGTTTTTTTGCGTCTATAAGGAGGAATGGGTTTCTAAAGCAAAAAACATCCTAAAATATGAAAACATGTTAATAGCAAACTCACCAAAAGGTGAGGACGCAAAGCTTAGGGTCTAAAGTCCAATGGACCATGATCGCCAGCTGCCACGGTTATGATATTGATTTAAATCTCATGCTTTTTGAGAAAGATCTTTTTATCAATATCAGTATTTAAGGAGGATATATGATTTCTTTTAAGGCTTTTATGAAGCGATTTTTACCTGTAACTCTTAGTGTGATATTCATAGTACTTTTAGGTACTTCCAGTATAGCAACAGCAAAAACATCAACAAACAATAGACATAACAGTGGTAAGAAGAACGTTACAACGATAACACCGACACCAACAGTAAAACCTACACCAACGGCTACGCCGGTACCAACCGCAACTCCGGCGCCAACAGCTACACCGGCACCAACTTCTACACCGGCACCAACCGCTACACCGGCAGCATCTTCTCCACCGGCAGCAACTTCTACACCGGCACCTGGCAGGGTACCGATAGAGGGTTATCTAAATGTTGCTTACCTTGAAGACTTCGGAGCATACGGTGATGGCGTCCATGATGATACGAAAGCCATTAATTCTGCCCTTAACAGCGGTGCAGATGCAGTAGTGTTTGAGGCAAATGCAACCTATAAAACGAATGATATTATTACAATGCAGACCTCCGGTGTTACTGTCTTTGGAAATAATGCCACCGTGTTTACCGACAATGATTATAGAAAAGCATCCGCCTATTATGAATGGTACTTTAATATAGAAGCAAGCAATATAAATCTCAATAATTTAAATATTGAGGCCAGGGAATCAAGGCCTGTCGGTTATAAAACTCAGTTTGTAATTATGAATGCATCCAATGTTACTGTAAACACCTGCTCTTTCACCATTCCCTCAACGGTATTGCCCAGTGGTGCATCCCATGATCTTGAGTATAGCAATCTGGATCTTTTTACAGGCTGGCACAATATAACGATACAAAATTCTACCTTTATCAACTTAGCGGATACCAATGCCGGTGTATGTGCGGAATTACGTGATATCTATAATCATGGTGCTTCGGACTTAATCTTTACCAATAATACTGCTACCTCCAACTGCCATGATGAGATAATTGCCTCCTTTACCGGTTCAACTACTACCATCACAAATGTTAATATTACAAATAACTATATTAATGCTTTAGCCGGCAGCATATCAAAGCCCAGAACACTGGGTGTAAGCCTGGGTTATGATGGATTTGGTTTAGAAAATGTTACCTTTTCCGGAAACACCTTGAATGTTTCTGCAGATTTTGCTGCGATAGCAATCGGTGATTCAAAAAATGTTACGGTAGCGGATAATACGATAAGCTTTACACCACTTGTTAATTCCAATTATGTATATTTGCTGAAGGGCTCCACTGTCGATAATAATGTAAGTGTTACAAATAATACCATAGAAATCAAAAATAATCCTTCCGCTAATTTTGGTGGCATTTCGAATGGACATTTGTACCTTTCTTATAATAACATTACCTGTTATACCGATGTGAATGATGCACTGTTTGCCAATAATTCTGTAGTAAGTGGCAATACCATTACGGTAAATGCACAAGCAAAACGCTTAGGTAGTTCTATAAACACCTTTAACAACAATAATGTAACCTTGAACGGTACCGTTTCAACCATGTTTGAATTTTACAACAAAGTACTTACGAATGACGTAACAATTGATAATAATAAGATATCAAGTCTATCAATTAACGCCGCGAGTGAAACAATCTTTATGTTAAACGGAACCTCTCTGAGTGGCTATGTATTTACATTTTCGAATAATGAGGTAACTTGTCCATCGGCAAGCTCCACAAAATCGTTTTATTATATGTCAATAGTCGATCAGACAACGCAGAATATAGTATTAACCAATAATACGATTCCTATGTACACGAATACATATATAGAGGGCGGATTAACATATCTCTATAATATCATTACCAAGCCGATCGCATACACTTAATTATATATGGTTTTAATAAACCTGACACAGCTGGACTGATATGGTCTGAACTGTGTCAGGTTTATTTTTGACATTTTTACAATCCAGGAAGTTATCAATCCGCATTATTCTTCAAGAGTTTAGTCAGGATATCAAACCCATCTAATACACTCGAATTATCATAATCCTGCTTTCCGGCACCAGATATATCTCTAATGGCTTCCTCTAACTCACTTATGTTATTAATCACCCTAACAAAGCCCTGCTTTGATATCCATTCAAAAACTCCATCCATCTTTTCATCGGAGTTTGATAGAGCGACACAGGGGGTTTCCGTAATAGCACTAAATAGCATGCCATGCAGATGATCCGTTATGATAAGCTCTGCTCTTGCAATTTTTTGAAGAAAGGAATCAATCACAGCTCTCCGGTCATAAACACTAATGTCGGAATTTAATATCATATGATTATAGCGTATGTCCTTCGTGTACTTACTAACGATATTTTCAAGTAACATATTATCTTCCCGGGATAATGTGGTCTCCGGGTTGTTATGAAAGAGAAGTATCACTCCCCTTCTTTCGAAATCATATCGGTTCTGGTAATTTGTATATAATACCATATCCGGAATTAAAACCACACTACAATTAAAATACTGCTTTGCTGCCTCATAGGAGGAATGGTCTCTGACACATAGGGTTAGATTTTTGCACTTTTGGATCAAATTCTGGTCCTTCTCTAATTGCAATATCCCTTCCTCCGAGGAATGATAATGAACCGTCTGCGGAAAAATCACTTTCCTGTTACTATGATATTTCTTCATGACATCTCTTCGAATATAATCCGTATGTGGAGTGACCTTCGCCATATTTCCACCACCGGGCATGCACACCAAATCCTTTTTCTTGATGAGGAAGGGAAGTAATTTACGGACTGCCTTGTATTCCGTGGCAGTGATTTCAATTATGGAATATTCCGGAAACGTACTCTCAAGATATTCCATGATAGAAATAGCGATTTGGTGATCCTTCAGGCTCTTAAAATCCTCGCTTCCGATTAAAAAAATCCGTTTTTTCGAACGCAGCTTTGATTTGTTAATCTCAAATACCTCTGATAGTTTCCATCGTTTTTTATAGGATTCAAGAATACGGACATTAAGATGATCAAATCTCCGGATAATTAAGAAAATACAAATCAATAAGACTACGCTTCCTCTTATAATCCCGAAATGCTTAAGTATTAACGGAACCCTTCGGATCACTCGTTTCAAATTGTGATAAAAATAGTCCTTATCATTAATTGCGGCAATTGCCTTATGATAGGTTGCTGTCGTAGCTCCTCGCAGCTGCTCGTATATAATACTGTAAAACAAGATCGGAAATTCTTTATATAGAACAGAATTTGGAAAGGTGGATACTATCTTTTCCTCCAACAGCTTACTTAAAGCAATCGCTGCACAAAGCCTGGGTTCCTTAACAGCGGTTGACATAATAGAATTTTCCCGGATGAGATAATAATATAAGACATCGGATATACAGGAAATCCTTTTAACATGTAATGCAAAATTCAAGGAAAATCCAAAGTCCTCCGCAAATATTATTCTGTTATCCCAAAAGAACAAATGATGTTCTCGAATGATATCCGCTTTATACAGCCTGTTCCACGCCTCCCAGCCAACCGTATATTTAGCCAAGGTATTCACGATGTAATCGACTCTGTTATGATCTTCAATTTCATATATTCCTATTCTAAAATTACTGGTGGACAATAAATTATCATATTCATCCACTCGATAATAATTAAAGATGACTAAATCCGCGGAGGTTGTAACCGCGTTTTGTAACGCAATTTCAATCAAATTATTCTCAATATAGTCATCACCGTCAAAGAAATAAACATAATCTCCGGTAAAAATCTTCAAACCTGCATTTCTCGCATCAGAAAGGCCACCGTTTGGTTTATGTATTACTTTGATTCTTTGATCAAGCTTAGCATATTCATCACAGATTAGCGGACAATTGTCCGGTGAGCCATCATCCACCAATATGATTTCCAAATTATGATAGGTCTGAGCAAGGACTGAATCTATACATCGGCGAATATATTGCTCTACCTTATAAATCGGAATGATGACACTTACTTTTTCATTCATATTCTTACCTCCTTCCTTCGTATCGTGCAGATCATGAGCATCCATAATGCCAAAGTACGATAAAATAAACCATAAATCAGAATATCCATCATACATAACATCAGAACACCTATCTTACATAACCTTACTCTTTAATAACCTTGATAGAACATCAAAACCCTCTAATATATTCGAATTGTCATATTCTATTTTTTCTATTCTTTGTAGCTTTCTAATTGCTTCCTCCAACTCACTCATCGTTTTAATCATGATGATATATTCCAGCTTCGAAATCCAATCATAGACTCCCTCTACCTTGTGATTATAATTTGGTAATACGATGCAAGGAGTCTTCGTAATTGCACAAAACACCATACCATGTAACCGATCGGTTATGACAAATTCCGAACTTGCTATTTTGCGAATAAAATCCTCCATTACTACATTCCTGTCAGCTGCCTTAACATCCATAATTAATTGGGTATCATTTCTTCGAAGCTCTGACGTATATTGCTTTGCCACCTTTTCAATTAATTGCTTATCCCGCTCTGCTATAACACCTTCTAAATCATTCCGTAAAAGAAGCGTTGCTCCTTTCCGTTCATAGCTGTATTGATCCGTATAATCGGAAAATAAGACAATATCCGGCGTTAAAACCACCTTGCAATCAAAGTACTGTTTTGCCAGTTCATAGGAATAGCGTTCTCTTGTGCATAAGGTCAGGTTTCTGGTTCTTTTTATACTACTTTGGTCTTTTTCCAACTCAGCCCTTCCGGCGTCAGAGCAATCATAGTGGATTGTCTGGGGAAATATAACCTTCTCGTTGTTTCGGAATTTTTTCATGATATCTCTCCGGATAAGTTCCGCGAGCATATAAAAGTTTCCAATATTCCCTCCACCATGCATACAGATTAAATCCTTTTTTCTGATGATTAAGGGTAGTAAACGATTAACGGCAAAGTACCGAGAAGCAGCGATTTCAACAATCGAATGGTCCGGAAATATACGCTTAAGATATTCGATCTCGGATATCGCGATATGATGGTCTCCCAAATTCCAAAAATCTTCGCACCCTATTAGATAAAGCACTTTCTTTGAAAATATCTTTGTTCTGTTATACCCAAAGGTCTCCGATATTTTTCTGAGCTTGATTATCATATGAATAATAAAGATACTGATTTTGTCCATTTTTTCAGAGGTTAGAAAGAGGCATTGTATTAAGAGTGCCATCCCCTTCCAGAGCCCATAGTACTTTATCAATAATAAAAGCTTGGAAGCAGCCTGTCTCATTAATTGATCGAAAAATTTCTTATCCTTTATGGAGGCTAATGCATTTTTATAATTATAAAAGGTTAACTTACCAAGCTGCTCATTCAGAATGCCAAAAAGCAGTATCCAAGCTTCCCGATCTGTTTTAGAGCCTTTCATGGTAAGGGTTATCTTATCTTCCAGGCACTTAATTAATTCAGTAGCTTCCTTAAGCATTGGCTCTGTCGGAGCTCCTGCCCGAGGAGAAGCCTTTCGTATATAATAATGATATAGCACATCCGGTATGTAGGATATCTTTTCTGCATGGAGTGTATAGCATAAGGAAAACCCAAGGTCCTCTGTGAGTATTAATTCGCTATCCCAAAAAATCAAATCGTTTCTCCGAATGAGTTCTCCCCTAAAAAGTCGGTTTCCAACCTCCCACCCCCATGGATATTGCTGTAGGTTCTTCACAATATACTTCAGTCTGTTATGACCTTCAATTTCGTAGGTTGCTGCTTGAAAGGTTACAGGGGCCAGCAAGTTATCAAAATCATCTAATTTATTATAATTAAATACAACTAAATCCGCTGAGGTTGCGATTGCATTTTTTAATGCAATCTCAATTAGGGTGTTTTCCACATAGTCACCACTATCAAGAAAATATACATAATCGCCGGTAAAGGCTTTCAGGCCCGCATTTTTTGCATCTGCTGAGCCACCGTATTCCTTATGTATTACTCTAATTCTAGGATCACTCCTTGCATAGTCATCACATATTTCAGGACAATTATCCCGGGAACCATCATCCACCAGAATGATCTCCAGATTATGATAGGTCTGGGTAAGAATTGACTCAACGCAACGGTGAATCTGTTTTTCCGTATTATAGATAGGAATAATAACACTTACTTTTTTATTCATAGACTAACTCCTGCAATTAATTTACTTCGTATAATCCTGCTTTAAGCCATTTTTCTATTCAAAATCTTGTCCAATATTTTTTTAATGATCTGTTGATAAATATATTCAAACTCCTTCGTTCGCACGAATAATGCCAGTATTATAATATTGGGAACAACCATACAAAGAGCTAGTTTTAGTATTAAATTAGCTACGGAAATCGTATGAATGGCACTGCTCAATAAATAGGTGCTAAGACAGCAGGCAACTGCGATCACCCAATAGAAAGCCTGTCTTTTAAAATATAGTATGGGAGATTTTTTAAAATAGGCTTTAAAGAGGATAAAGGGTTCGTACCACATATTCGTTAGCAATCTGGCAATTGCGGTCGCTAATAATATACCAAAAAGGCCATAATTTCTACCGAGTATCACCGATAACACCAAATTAATAGCAGCGGCTATTATTAATACATATCTTGTCTCTTTGAACATTCCGGTGGTATCTCGATAAATGGAAGCCGTAGTCAATGTTCCTGGCATAAAGAAATTAACGACTATGATAATAACCGTCGGCAAACCAAATAAATATTCTTTTCCAATCCACAAGGTTATAAAATCATTAAACAATACCAGAAAACAAACAGAGCAGAAGGTTGTAATCCAGAATATAACAAAGTTTAAAATCTTGAATATTTCAAACTTCCAGTCACTGTCTTCGGAGGCATTTAAATTTCCGACGCTAAATGTAATTGAATCAAAAATAATATCCGTAAATTTATAGATTGCCGTAATAATGGTTAGATAATTCGAATAGAGCCCTACATATACAGTTCCAACCATCATAGATATGATAAAATTATCCGTATTATTTAAAAGAAGTCCACCTAATTTATATAAGAACATTGATTTCACATTTTCAAATATACTTTTTTTCGTTGCCGAATCAAGTTCCTTCGTTCCATTGATATATGGATATACTTTTTTCGCTTTGTTCGATTGAAACCAATTCACCAAAAATGTTCTTATCACAAAAACAAGTAGGTATAACATGTAGTTTTTAAACAGGACTAATATTACTATTTGTGCAATTGTCTGTAGGATTGATGCTATGAGCGAATACCCCGAGATCAGATAACCCTTTTGATCTGCTGTTATGATGGTATATTTATATGCCATTAAATACGAAATAACAATATTGGCAACGTACAGTAGATAATAGATCTCCAAATACGGTATCTCTGAATTTAAATTTACAACATAGGGTAGCATTGGCAACATGCCTATTCCAATACAAGCCACCAGAACGGCAAGCTTACGATATATAGCTTTATAATATGTCATCAGGGCTACGATGGCATCGGTATCATTTTCCGCCAAGGGCTTATACATGGTATAAACAATGGCCGATCCAAAACCAAGATCAGCCAAGGATAGCAGCATCAAAATATTATAAAACATAGAATTTATTCCCAAATACTCGACTCCTAATGTATTTATAAATATTGTCCTGCCAATCAGCTGCAGCAACATTGAAATAACATGACTGACGGACCCCGATAAAATATTTAGCGACACATATTGTTTTCTTGTTCTATTTTTCAATCATTATCCTCCTTCTCCATATGATATTTTATATCAGTTCAGCCATGCAAATTTTATGCATGATATCTAGGCGAACACTTTCCATCCCTTGAATATCATGTTGAAATTTGTAGGGCCGGACTATAACCTATATATGTATTTTTTTAACTTGCGTTCAAAACGATATAGGAGTCTTTTCTGTAAGGATAGCTCTTTCTCCATATCTATTTTGTAATACCATCGCAGGCTTGGATCAACTTGATTTATCTCATAATTTCTGCGTAATTCAGCTTGAATAATTTTATAAAGTACAATACAGGACGGATGAGAAAAATGGATCTCCCTACGAAAATCCTTCATCATCCCGGCCAATTCTTCATCCGCGTAATGGAAACCATATTCACGCGGGTCATTCTTCCCTGCTAATAAACAAAGAATGGTAAGGTGACACTTTTCACAATGACAACAATTAGAGCCACCCTCTGACTCCCAGCATACTCGAAGTTGTACCGGAGTTTTCGTTCTTCTTACATATTCACTGATGCGATTCACTTTATCCTGCCGGCTATACTCAAAACCATCATGAATCACTTGACTGCCGCAAAATCTAACAAAGTTATCGATAGAAGGATCCGATGCACAAGTCGAATTGTCTTCCTTTGTTAAAGAGGATGCTATGTATATAGTTTTTATCTTAGCTTGATATGCAGCAGGAGCCGCATGGCCAATGATTCCTATTCCATGCTGAAAGCCATACCACCAGTGATTACCCGTTCTTAAAGCCACGTATTCGCTTAATGCACCTTCGTCTAAAAATCTTCGAAAGGAGGTTTTTATTGATAGGTAATCCAGATTGTTGTTGCTCGCTATACTTCCTATATAATGATCAACTTTCTTCCAGCCTGCTTGATCCTCCAATGAAATATCAGCTCCCCATAGAGTTATCAGCATTGGGGTTTCATCAATATGGGAGAGTAAGGTGTTATAGGCATCCACCCCACCGCTAAAAAAAGTTGCTGTTTTATCGAAGGCTTCCTGTCTATTATCCGTTACTTTCATAGGGGTAATTCTCCCCTTAAACGTTAATCCCGGATACATATTAATAAACCCTTGTTTGAACTCTTCTATACTTTCAAAGAAATCTTTATCGATATCCTCTAAAAATACCTCACCGTCAAAGATCCATGCCACAGGTAAGATATTACATAGGAATGGAATGATTGCTATGCTTTGGGGAACGGTATCAATATTTTTAGAATATTCAACAAAGAAAGTATTTGTAGATTGAAAATACTTCTTCCATTCACCATCTATCGTATAAGAACACTCCAGACGATTCGCTATTACTCTGATATCCTCAATTATAATTCTATTCATACCTTTAACCCCTTTCATTCATTATGAACTCTGTGTTATGCTTGACTGCTTGGATTCTTCATATTCCCACTCACTGATGTCCTTGCTTCTTTTCCTGCATTGAGCTCCTCATCCGATTGGAATATTTAACTTCTTAAAAATTCTTTTACCTTTCCTTAAAATACGATATTTTAGTCTATTCTTAAAAGATAGCTCCTTATCCAGATTTGCTTTGTAAAACCATCTTAAGCTATAATTGAGTTGATCCATTTCATAGGTTTTGCGCATCATGTTTTGGATGTCCTTATAGACGACGAGATACGTTATATCGAGAAAATGGTACTTGATTTTAAAATCCTTCATCATTTCAACGAATTCGTCATCGGTGTAAAGAAACCCATACTCACGAGGGTCGTTTCTTCCAGCTAATAAGCATAATATGGTACGATAACATTTTTCACAGTGACAGCAATTTGAGCCTCCTGCGGACTCCCAGCATACTCTTAACTGGATTGGATTTTTGGTTCTTTTTACATATTCACTGATGCGATTCGTTTTTTCAGGACGACTATACTCATATCCATCGTGGATAACCTGGGAACCGCAGAATTTAACAAAATTATCAATGGTAGGGTCAGAGGCACAAGTCGTATGATCCTCCAAGGTTAACGAAGAAGCTATGTAGACTGTCTTTATTTTATATTGATACGCTAAGGGTGCAATATGTCCGATAATTCCTATTCCATGCTGATACCCATACCACCAGTTATCCTGTGTTAACTTATATACATAATTACTCAGTGCCCCTTCGTCTAAGAATCTGCGAAATGATGTTTTAATAGGCGCATATTCCAGTTTGTTCTGATCTGCTATCCCTCTTATGTGATGATCAACCAGCTTCCAACCCGCTTGGTCCTCAAAGGTGATATCAGCTCCCCATAGAGTTACTAGAATCGGATTTTCGTCTATATGTGAAATCAGCGTGTGATAAGCGTCTACTCCACCACTGAAAAATACGGCCGTATGATCCAGCTTCTCCTGCCTATTGTCCGTTAGTTTTTTAGCAGTAATTCTTCCCTTGAAGGACACGTTGGGATACATATTGATATAGCCCTGCTTAAAAGCATCAATACTCTCATAAAAATCCTTATCGATATCCTCCAAAATTAATTCGGCATCAAAAATCCATACTAGTGGTAATACATTACATAGGAAAGGAATGACGGCTATGCTTTTCGGAACTCTGTCAATCTGTTCTGCATATTCGGCAAAAAAGTTTCTTGTCTCCTTAAAATACCTTTTCCACTCGCCATAAATTATATAAGAGCATTCTATGCGATTATTAATAACCATTACATTCTCTATTAATATGCGATTCATACTTACCTCCAAATGACTCTATATACATAATATTTTACATGTTGCTGTAATACCGTTAGCACTAATCGCTGAAATGACACAGGTCCCCGGTTTTTTCAAGCGTACATACCCTCCGTCTACCGTTGCTACACTGGGATCTGATGATATCCAGGTAATGGTTCTATCCTGTGCTGCCAAAGGACTCATATTGACATTGATTTTCTTAATATCACCGATCTTTCCTCTAAATTCTTTGGTATCTAACATGACTACTTCGGGCTCCGTTACAGGAACGCCCTCCAAGGCTGTTATTCTTACATAGTCAACCATCATTTCCATCTCAGAGGTTGCCGTTTCCGGTATCCCTCCCGCTGCTCCCACAGCTAGATTTAATAAGATATAAAAGGGTTCCTTTAACCCATCATCTGTTATTGTAAAGGTATAGTATAAATGATTATCACAATAAAACTTAATCGTAGTATCGCTTTTTTCTACCGCATAGGTATGAAATTGTGTAATATCAATCTCTTGGGATTTGGCAGCATATTGGCTTAAGGCTGTTGAACCGGAAGCTTCTTTGATATAAACTCCACCCTGCACCTTACTTACCTTACCAAAGGTCTCCATAATATCAA
The DNA here is from genome assembly GCA_023415475.1 of Bacillota bacterium. Lineage (GTDB taxonomy): Bacteria > Bacillota > Clostridia > Lachnospirales > Lachnospiraceae > Mobilitalea. The sequence goes on from JAEZKL010000174.1 coordinate 13,268, forward strand.
TTTCTCTTGCCTCCAGCCAGGAAGCTCCTCGGGTCCTTTGACTGTTGTAGTCAACTTCATAATCCGCACCCAGCATCCAGAATGCCGGAAAAGCACCACTTTCATATGGTAGCTTAATCCTGGCCTCAATTCTTGCATTACCGATTTCTAATTTATTATTCGTATGGATACTAGCTGAAGTCCAAGCTCCATTCCTATCCTTTATTGCCTTTATCCTCAGATACCCATCTTTTAAATATACATTTTCTTTATTATCCGTGTAGCTTTGCAATTCCCTGTTGCGGACATACCCATACTCATAACTCCATTTTTCATTATCAATTGTTGATGAATTAAAGTCATCCTCCCATATTACATTGGATGACTGCTCCATTACATTGACTGTAGCAAGCAGGATAATAATTTGTTTGTCCGGTGCCGTTATGGTACAAGTGACCTTCGCTTCTCCCTTACCAGTCGCAGTTATATACCCATTGGAGGCGTTGACTCCTATCACTGCTTTATTCGAGGAATGCCATTTATAGATCGATTTTGGAATTTTGTTTGCAATATTAATATCAAACTGCTCACCAATCTTCATGTCCAATTTGGTCTTCTTCAGTCGCGGAGCAGACACATCATCTCCTACAATAATTTTACAGGTAAGTGTAATTTTTTCTCCATCCAAACCTGTTATCAAGCAGCTTATAATTGCTTCTCCATCCTTCACAGCATTTATTTTCCCATTCTTACTGTTTACTTTTACAATATTGTTGTTTGAGGTTGTCCAATGATAGGTGAGTCCAGGCCTTTTACCATTAATATTGATGTCATAGGTCGCTGTTTTTACCATTTGAATCGTATTCGCTGTAAGTGATAAGGAATTACCATATCCATGATTCTTTAATATACCGACTGTAATAATAGTAATCAGAATTACAAAACAAAAACGCTTCATGCTTCACCTCCATTACTTCTCTATGATTATGCCTTTCTACTTGAATGAAACCGCGTATATTTGACATTAAGGATCCCATCGTCCCGGTATTGCATTACACCGGAATATTGATTAGTAGCATCCTTGCGATTAAATTCATCAATGGATAAAAATACTACAAACCAACCTAGAAATCCATTAATAACAGTGGATGAAAACATGATCATAAAAATAAAAATCATTAGAATGAAAGAATATATGTTTTTCTTTGCTACATTAAAGTACGCAGAGACTAATACGACCAATCCAATAAAAGATGTTTCAATTAATATACGCATGATGTCACAATGTAATATATTGATATAAGCCCCTTTATTATCCAGGTAGTATTTTATACTCCCTAACCCGTAATTTGTAATATCAGCGGTTACCACTTCCCTCAACTGGTCGAACCTTCCCATAGTAAAGCCGCCAAAATCAACCTGGAAGGTCGCCTGGAACCAGGTAGCAAATTGATCCGTCAATATCGCATAAAGCACCAGCGGTGAGCTGATGAATAGTACTTTCACGACACGTTCCAGATAAACACCGACTACTCTTTTTCGAAGACTCCAGCCAAGCAATAGAACAAAAACTGCAAACACAACATGCAAGCGCTTGTAAGATAATATGCCGAAAAAAAGAGCAAGTAAGCATCTAACTTTTTTGTTTTTTACATAGTAATAATAGAATAGCAGGGTATAGATATGGGCTGTTACCGATTCATAGGGAGAGAAGGAATCGACAAACGATATCTCTTTTATATGTTCTATATCTAAAATATTTGCAAATTTGTAAAAAAACAGTGCGATATGGCCAACTAAAAGGGTGTCAAAATAAAAATCCCGATTTTGATTTTGATCTACATTCACGATAATGAATACCATCAAATACGGTACAATCAAATAAAACATATCCCACATCAGTAAGAACTTCATACCATTCATCATGGAATAGAACAAAGTAATAACGCCCAAAACCACCGGCACTGACATGATATAAAAAAAATCATCCATATTATGTATTGGTTTATTTAAATTACCAATCAGAATGACAGCACCTATGATAACTACCAGGAACATGAAAACATACTTAAAGTCATCATTGATATTATCCCTCATGTCTCCTATCATCCAAGCGATAACAAATAGTAAATATGAAATTCTTAACCATCTATAATCGATTTTTATCATGCATTACCCTGCTTTTCTATCATATTTCGTGATACCAATGTAATAATCTCATTATCAATGCTAGGATCAATCTTTCTGGCATAAAACATATTGGAATTAATTAATACAGGAAAATCTTCTTTTCTCCAGGTATAGGGTTTCCCTCTGGTCCAATCAATCAATCTCATATTGAGATTTTCCTCCAGACGTTTTGGTTGACATAGATTATCCTTAAATCTGGAGTTTATTAAAATTGTCTGTAGAAATAATTCATCGCCACTTAAGCTATATTGAAAAGTTTTTTTAATCCATTTCTCTTGCTGTATTACATGAGTCGCAAAATCATGGGTTATACTAAACCAATTAGCCCCCTTCTGGAATTCCAAATCGATCTCTTTTATCCGATCGACTCTTATAATTTTTTGAACGGATAATAATATTTTATCTACTACATAGAGTCCAATCAAAAAAATATTCTTTCGATTCCTACCATATACATCTTGAAAAAAATAATAATATTTCACACGATCCAGATATTGATCATCCATATGCTGCGCATCGAAGGCTACGAATTCCTTACCTTTATTCTGATTAAAAAATTGATGAAGCTCATCTTGAGTTTTTATGACCAAATCGCTTCCTGATAATAGATGATAATAATCGTATTGATCTTTGCCGGTTGCGGCCTTGAGTAAATCAATTTCGCATAAGATTCCACTAAAGGCTGCCCATTTCACATTACGCTGTTTTATATAATAAACGGATGAAAATTGTATCGTACTTTTCAGCAAATCAAAATCAGTAAAATTAGCTTTTTTGTCTATATGGATGAAGATGTCATTTCGAGGATCATCCAGTGATTTTAATAATATTTTTAAATAATCAAAATTATTATGTGCCATGATCAGATACGCATGTCTTCCCATATAGTTCGCCTCCAATCCAGAGTATGTAAACCATATTGATTTACCTTGTGTTCGAATATAATTTCTTATGTTTTTCCGTGATATTGTCCCAATTGAAGCTTGACAAATTATAATTTGGACAATGTCCCGGATCAATATCATCCTCTACCTCTAATAATATTTGCAGCTGATGAAGGAGGCTTATACTATTGCCTTTTTCGAAAACGTAACCGTTGTCTTTAATGACTTCCGTATTCTCCGGGATATTGCTAACGATACATTTTCTAGCATAGCTCATTGCCTCCAGTAAGCTCAAAGGCATCCCTTCCACATCACTCGGCAGAATATAAGCCCGACAATTACTAAATAGCTCCTCGCGTTCCTGCCCGTCCACAAAACCCGTCATAATAATTCGATTATCTAGCTCCACCAGTGATTTTATCTTCTCAAGGTATTCATCCGAATGACTACTACCACCTGCTATTACCAGCTTAATATCTGTATCTAAATTACGATAGGCTTCCAGAAGGTAATGCAGCCCTTTTTCGGGTACGATCCGTGCCAGAAATAAGTAATAGTCATTTCGTTTCAAACCATATTTTTTCTCTATCACATCCGCTTCAATGGGAAGCGGATCAATGACACCATTCGGAATATAATGAGTCTCTCGGTTGTAGGTTTTCATAAAATAATCCTGGATGCTCTTCGATAGTACAATTACCTCATCCGCATATTTCGCTGCTATTTTTTCTCCGAGCAAAAGATATTTTGTTGCTAACCCACCCCATTTTGCTCTCTGCCAATCTAATCCATGGATCGTTGATATTGTCCGGATTTTTAACAAATGAGGTATGATTAGCATAGCACTGGGGCCTTCTGCATGATAATGTATCAAATCATACCGTCCAAATATCGCCCGGAGTGTTGCTAAAAAGGAATATATTATTGCATCAAAGCTTTTCTTATTAATTGTCAGAATGGTAATTATTCTTATTCCCCTATAATACCGGCTTTCGTTTTGAGTGAGGCTATTATTTGCTGTACCCTTTCCCTTACGGTTATAAACCACAACCTCATCCCCTTTTTCCACAAGGCGCTTTGATAATTCTTCTACCACAATCTCTACCCCGCCTTCTCTCGAGGGGATACGTTTATGACCAATCATCGCAATTCTCATATCGGTTACAGCTATGGAAAAATAGCTTTCTCCTTTCTTAATTGTTAGTTAAACAATAATTCAAGTCCGAATATTATCACGGAAGGAGTGTTTCCATACTAAACAAGCATGATTCATATTATTAGTATCGGAAAAATCTTCCTCTCAGTTCTGTCTTGTTTTTATAATAGATACCCAATAATAAAAGCTTTCTTAAGTGTAATCTGGTAGCTAACGTGTATATCTTCAACTTAGCATAGCGTAATCTTTCAAGCTTAACCTTCCTATGTGCCGTTCGAAATGGTTCTTTCTCTAATAATTCGTAAAATTTCTTCAACGTATTTTTATCCTGTCCGTAATACATATAGAGTTGTTCAAAAATATTTTCAATACAATAAGCATGGAAGGCTTCATAAAATACATTTTCTTTTTTTTGTGTCATTAAAAAATCTTCCAAATAACCTCGTATCTGATTTGATAAATCCGTTATATTCGGAGTGAACGTCTGGCTCTCTGACAAATCATTAATTCTGTAAAAATAACCTGCCACTGAATAAAAACGTACCTCCTTAGCATATTCAAGGACAGTTAGATTGAACAGCATATCTTCTGCTCTCTTCAAGCCATTGATAAATTCAATTTCATTTTGTCTAATCATCTCGGTTTTATATAATTTACACCAGGGTGTACATAGATTAATCCCATTAAACTGTTTTGAGTACCGCAATATGATTAGCTGTAATTCTTTCAACTCCTTCGTCTGAAAGGTATAATCGGTTAGGTGAACCGGACTTGGAATAAGCTTATCTTGAATCACTTTTGTATAATGAAAAATCAACACATCCGGCGTATTATTCTTTAGATTATCCGCCAGCTTACTGCATAGGTTCACATCCAACCAATCATCTGCGTCTAAGAACATCAGATAATCCCCGGAGGCTTCCTTTATCCCAACATTCCTTGCATTAGAGACACCTTGATTTTCAATATGTAATACTTTCATAAAAGGAAAATTTTTAGCATATTCATCACATATTTTCCCTGCTTCATTCTTTGAGCCATCATCTACGATAATGGCTTGTATTTCCCTAGAGGTTTGTTCAACCACGCTATCAAGACACTTCCGCAAATATTCTTCGGCAGTATTATATACCGGTATAATAATCGATATAATGAGCTATCATCTCCTACGATTTTCTTTTAATATGTATTGTTTTTTACATATTGTTTATAAATATCAATAATCCGATTACTGTAGATTTCTAACGAAATCATTTTTGTTCTTTTTTCGATGCAATTTTTTGTCATCTCTATCATTTTCTCTTTGTTCCGGAACAATTCATTGATTTCCTTTACAAGATTATCTTCATTCAGACTATCAATTAGAATGCCGGTCTCATTATGCTCGATTAATTCAGGGATTCCCCCCATGCTTGATGCAACTACCGGTGTACCAAGCGATTCCGATTCCAGAATAGACAATGGGCAATTCTCATACCAGATGGAGGGATAAACGGAAAACAGTGCTCTGCTTATTAATTCCTTCAATTCTTCTCCCTTTTTAAATCCTACAAATTCTGCGTTGGGAATGCCCCTGCAAATACCTTCCAGTGGACCCGTCCCTGCAATTTTGAACTTGATATGAGGCAGCTTTCTGCAGCAATTAAGAAATAGTTCAAGGCCCTTTTCCTCCGATAATCGTCCGAAATATAGAACATAGTCCGCTTTCTCAGCAATGCTATCCACGTTGTCCAACTCAATAAAATTATGTATCGTTCCCGTTTTTCCACGGTATAGATTGGTTTGATTTAATTTATCCTCTAAAAAAAAGCTGGGGCAGATGTAATAATCTACCAACTGATATGTTTTTCGTTTCAGGTATGTGATCGCTTCTATTGAACCAATCACACTTTTCATTTTTGATCCGTGAATGCAATTCTTTTTTGTGCAGTTCCATTTGCTTCCGTTAATACATAATTCACAAGGTTTTTTCGCTTGGAAATCATAAAGCAGATGATTTGGGCATATCATCTGATAATCGTGAACCGTTTGAAGCATCGGTATCTTATGCTCATGTATTTCTTCAATGATGGATGGTGTTAATTGAAAATTGATATTATTTAAATGAACAATATCCGGTTTAAATTTCTGAATAACATTTCTAATCTTTCTTTTCGCTTCTAAGGAATATATGATATGTAGGGGATAAGCAATTTTTTTGATGCCCGCGTTATGAAAATCCATATTGGATGTGTACTCATTCGCACTATTGGATACTGTGTTTTTCTCATCATACATTCCAAAATATTCAACCTGATGTCCTGCCCTTTCCAGGTAGCTCCCTAATTTCAGAAAATATGTCTCTGCTCCACCCTTTGGATATAAGAATTTATTTACCATTAAAATTTTCATTAGTAATTCCTCTCTGATGGCTGTAATACCTACCTATCATTTATTTCTGGTCATTTTATTTTTAATTTTGAACGTCTGTTTATATATTTTTGATTTTTATAGTAGTCAAAATTCTTTATAATATGTCCATATTCCTTCGTATCAATCTTATTCAATATAATTCCTGCGATATTGCCTCCGGATTTATTTAGGATATCTCTTGATTCCTTGATACTAGAAATATCTGTTTTTGCATATTCAGAGACTAGGATGGCACCATCCACTTTACTGGCCATTACATTGGGATCCACCGACGTTGTTAAGGAGGGCATGTCCAAAATAATATAATCATACTCTTTACAAAGCTGATCCAATACCTCATCTACCTTTTCAGAACACAGGAGACTGATGGGATTCCCTGTTTTGCTACCGCTAGGAATATAGAACAGATTCTTAAGATTAGTGTCATACACTATATGAGGATATAAACTTTCCCCTGACAAAAAGTCAGATAAGCCTATCTCTAACTCCTCATTTAATCTCTTATATTTTGCGGTTTTACGCAAATCCCCGTCAATTAAGATAGTTTTCCATCCTAACTTTGCTAGAGAAATTGCAAGACTTATCGCAATCGTTGTTGCACCAACCCCCGGCTCGCAACCACATATCATAAACTTTTTATATCCATCTCTTTGCTTTTTCAAGTGGATTTCTACGACAATCCGATCAATTGCATCATTGATGAGATGATTTGTATTACTATAAAAATCAATCAGTTTCATCATTTCGATCATTACCCCCTTCCACTTTTCTTAAAGGATGGAATCGCTCCGATAATATCAATCTCCCCATCTAATCCAATGTCAGATAAGTTATGTACTTTTCCGGAAAATATAACACGGCTTATAATCCATACACACAGAAAACCAATTCCTGCAAGGGTAACCACAATACTGAATTTCCACTGTTCCAGCTGCTTATTGTAAGATAATTCAACTGTAGTAGCCTCATCTAACAAACGGGCCAAATTGCTTGATGAAATATTGTTCACCTCTTCAATAAAGACAGCTGCAACAGCATTCGCCACCTTTATTGCCAGAATTTCATCCGTTGATGTAGCATGTATCCCTAGCACCAAGGAATAGGTTTTTACAGAAATCATTTTTTTGATACTGTCCGCATTCAGATTGGAAATGTGTAATAAATTAGCAGCCTGTTCACAAACCTTTGAACTTGTAATAATATCTGAGTATAAGGTTAAAGCTGAATAATCGGATGCGGAAAATACAGTTGCCTCCGCTGTATATTCATCCTCCCGAGAATTATTAGCGCTAATCAGATAAGAAATACAAAAGAATGTCACTCCTACAATGACTATTAACCACCATTTCCTTGAAATTGCGTTTAAACATCTTTTCAAATCAATATTAATTTCTTTATTCATACACTCCTCCTTGAATAATGATCAATTTGCGGGCGCTGTAAAGATTACTGTACCCCATAAACTTTTTTATGCAGTTCGTTTTTATTTTTATTAAAATCTATTCCAATCACAGACATGCGATTAATTGTGACAAATGAAAACGTATCTTCCATGGGAATACTCCATTGTTCTATTTCATAATTCTTGTAGGTAGGTAAAGATAATATTAAGGATATTATTTTCTTTTCGCTAAGATTAGTCGTAACCTGTGGTAGTACACTATTTGATAGATCTATCATTTCTAAATAATTTAAATCTTTTATTTTATCAAATATTGTCTGTAAGACCATACGCTGGCGGGCTGTTCTTTCAAAATCTGTACCTATGTATCGATTACGTACATACCCAAGAGTTTGCTTTCCATTCAAAACATAATTTCCGGCTTGTGTTAAAAGGTCGTTGCTTTCATCCACTCCGTTATGTTGATTGATTTCTCTAATATAAGTATTAATAATTGGTATATATTCCTCTTTTACATTTAAAGTGACTCCATCGATTGAATCAACGATATCAATGAAGGAATAAAAGTCAATTGATACGTATTTATCAATATCAATCTGAAAGTTTTCTTCTATGGTATCGATCAGCAGATTAGCTCCACCATAGGCATATGCAGCATTTAGACGGTTATTTTTATGATCGGGAATCTTTAGATAAATATCTCTTAATAATGATGTAAGGATAATTTTTTCGGCTTTTGAATTAATCGAAACAATCATCATAGCATCCGAACGTCCGGAACCACCGGCTTCCCTGGAATCACAACCTATTAGTAAAATATTATAAACATCCTCGCTACTAACCTCTTGTTTATTTTTCTCCGTGTTATCGAGTATAATTTCTTCTAGTTCATCGATAACCGCCTTTGGCGAATCGGTGATGTCTGTTGCTCCTCCCATTATCGTTTCATCTACATCGTCTATAGAATTACTCTCTGTAACTTCATAGGAGGGATTATCCTTCACAAGCTTCATCTTATTAATATAGGAATGAAGCATAAGATATCCGGCAATACAGATCACTATTATAATACCAAGCACGGCTATCAAACTTATTTTTGTTATTTTAAGGATATTGTATTTTTTCATATTACTAACCTCTACTTTCATACAGGATAGGTATCCATGGTAATATTCGCTAATTAAATGGAAAATTCTACCTGGATTTACATAAAGTAGTAGTATTTTACTATTAATTCTGTATTATACTATATAGCATACAATTTGCATAGATAAGTTTATAATTAAACAAACATTTTAAATTATAAGTCAATTTATAATAACATTAACAAAGTGTCAGCATTCTGACACTTTCCTCCAGCGCGGGCTACAAAGCAATGCTGAGGTGCGCATCCCAAAGTGAACTATGTTCTCTTTGCTGGGCGTTTTTATCGTATGGGAAGTAATATTCTATACAAAAAAAAGAAGGTTTCAGACACCTTCGTGTCCAAAACCTAGCAGATTACTCCTTTTATTGTTATTACCTTATCATAACGATTTCTGGTATCCTGGAAAATGATATGACTTACATTTATCACAGTGATATCCTCCAGAGCTAAAATAGCCTTTTCTATCTCTCTGGCCTGCTCCATATCCAACGAAGCAAAAGCTTCATCCATAAATAATATACTTGCCTTATTTAAAAGCGCCCTGGCAATGACCAATCTGCTTCTTTCGCCTCCGGAAATATTCTTTCCGTTATCATATAGCATAGAATTGAATCCGTCAGGCATCTTCTTGATAAATTCGGACAGACCGGAGGCAGCAATCGCTTCCTCTATCTCCTTCTCTGTGTATTCCTTATATAAAGTGAGGTTATTTTTAATCGTATCTTCAAATATAAATACCTGCTGCTCTATATTGGCGATGAGTTTATAGTATGCTTCCAGCTTTACATCCCGTAAATCATGTCCATCAATCCTAATGCTTCCGGCTGTCGGTTGAAAATATTTACGAAGCAGCTTAAGCAAAGTTGACTTACCACCTCCGCTCGGTCCGACAATCAGATATTTCCCGCCTTTACGAAGCCTCAGATTGATATCGGATAGGACTTTATGCTCTTCCTCATAGTTAAAATCCACATTCGCAAACTCAATTTCGTGCTTAAATTCCGCTAAATCAATGGTCTCCACGTAGGTATTTGCATTCTCCAAGGTTTTCTCAAGCTTTCGTATCAGGTCTCCCGAGGTAAACAGCTTTGGCAGGTTCTCACTGATGTGAATAAGAGGCCACATCATTCGCTGAATTCCCTGCACTACCAATAAAAGCTCTCCCGGTGTAACCTTACCTGATACGGCAAAATACCCTATCCCGCAGATTACTCCATACATGGATCCGTTTGCAAGAAAGTGCTGTGTTGTAATAACATAGGTAAATAATCGTTCGATCAGAAAGCCCTTCTGTTGAATCTCCTCACTCTTATGATCATAATCCTTAGTCACTCGATCCTGCAGATTATAGTTTTTAACAATATGAAAGGCTGAGAGTATTTCTTTGATATAAGAGGTATAGCTGCCAAACATATCACTACGTTCTTTATAGGCCTTCTTTGTCGGCTTTGAAGTAACTTTTGAGATAATCAGATTAACGATTATAATACCAGCTGCAAGCAGCAGTATACGGGGATCCACGGTGGATAATATCCAGAAACCGACCATAAAGGTTACCGCTCCGTTACACACCGTATATATTCCGGTAATCAGGTTATTTTCCAGTGTCTCAAAATCATTCGTTATCGCAGACAAATACTTGGCGTTATTTTCCTTCTGGAACTCAGCAATATTCTTACCAAAGACTTTTTTGATATAGTATTTTTTTATTTTTATATTTGCTTTCTGCCGATAATAATTATTGGTAACCGCTACCAGTATCCCAAGCGGTACCATAAGTGCGGCCAGGATTAGTAATTCCGGTGCCTTCTGCTTCAGAAGCTGCATATCACCTTTCAAAGCGTAATCCAACAGCTTCATCATCTTTATGGTGACAATACCGTCTAGGGCAGCGGAAACAGCCGACGCCGCTAAAGCTAATAGCAGAAAGGGTAATACCCTGAAATATTTCTTCAGCATGTAATCACCTCTTCAAAGTAGCTCCTCGCCGGGTAGCTATTGACCTTCCCATTCTTGATCTCTAACACAAAGTCATAATTTTCAGAAATACCCTCATAATACCGGTGACTGATGGCAATAACCGTATTGTCCAATTCCAGAAATAATTTCTCTATTTCTCTTCCTATTTCTTCATTCAGGCTGGATGTCCCCTCATCCACAAATAAAATTTCCGCATTTTTAGCAATCGCTCTGGCGATGGATATTCTTTGTCTTTGACCTCCGGAAAGGTTCTTACCGTTCTCCGACAGCAGTTCGTCTATTCCTTCCTTCTTATCCGCAATGATGGAAGCTAATCCGCAGGCCCGTACCGTATAATCAATCTGCTCCTGTGAGACATCTTTATATAATGTAATGTTATTTCTTATCGTATCCTCAAATAGAAATACATCCTGATAGATGAACGCAACCTTTTCATGAAAGGATTTTTCCGAGATGTCTCTGTAATCAACGCCATCCACCGTGATTTTTCCCTTATAGTCATCATATACCATGGCTATCAGCTTCATAAGAGTTGATTTTCCCGCTCCGCTGATCCCCTTAATCAAATACTTCTTCCCTTTCTCGATCGTAAAGGTGGCATCCTTAATGATCTCATTGTTCTCATAGCTGAAATCAACATCGGATAATGCAATCTGCTCTTGAAAAGTGAAATCCTTCAAGCCCTTACCGGAAGAAACGGTACTCACCTCTGACATGGCAATCTTCTCATAAATACTGACAGAAGCCTTGGTCTGATTCCACATGGGGAACGCCTCAATTAAGTATTCACTGACAGAGCTGCAAAGTTGAAATAACAAGGCTGCTTTGGCAAGCCCTAAATCACCCTGAAGCTGAAAGCCCAGATATATCATAACGGCGACAGAGGCTACAAAGGATAGAATGCGGATTACATTGCGCTGTAGCTCGGTAAATACATTCGCCAAATACTTTCTTCTCTCCAGCCGATTAATCATGGAGTAGCTTTTCTTAAGAAACTTATCCTCAATACTGTTTAGCTTAAGTATTTCGAGGCCATTAAAGGTATTCGAAATTTCTATTGTAAAATGCTCATTTGTCTTAGACACCTCCTGTTCCAGTGAAGTTGTCTTTTTAAGAAATAAGCTTGCCAGAGCAAATAGGAACAGAGAGAATAGAAGCATCCCCAGTGTGAGTTTATAATCCATTATGATCAGCAACAAAATGGATATCGAGATCATACCCATATCAATCAGAAAGTTAAGCAGTCCCAGGAAGAATTTTCTTTCGAACTGATTGACATCATTGACCAGATTCGATATGTAGATTTCTTTGGATTTCTGTGAATATTGCTTGAAGGGCATATTGATTATTTTATGAAACGCCTGCCGGCGTACATCAAGTATGGTGTCTCTCATATATCGAATTCGAAGCATTCTTGATACTAGGAAATTAAGAGGCGAATATATGATGTAGATAATCGTCAATAATACAATCCACTTATAATACTGGCTATCTGCTTTTTCAATTGCACCCAAGATCAATGCAAATAAGGCCATTTGAACAAAATGTTCCAGAACAAACAGAAAAGTCGCAAACAAATATTGAACAAATTTCAATTTTCGCCTCAGTAATAGTTCTTTCATACATAGTACCTCTCCACAAACCAATCTTTTACATTATTGTTAATAATATATATGATATATTTCTTTTTTGCAATAGAAATAGCGATAGGTTGGATAGAAAGTATGCTTTTCGACTTTTGATTTCCTGCAAAAAGGAGCCGATATCCCTCTCTTAGTCAAAGGGGTACCGGCTCTTCGGTCACTCACAAAATGTTACTTATTTTTATATCTGACATACCTTGCGGGGATTGAGGATATTCTTCGGATCAAAGGCTTTCTTAATCCCTCTCATAATCTCTACGGTAGCCGGGTCCAGGCTCTCGAAGAGATAGGATTTCTTCGCAAAGCCGATACCATGCTCGCCGGATACCTGTCCACCAAGCTGTCTTGCCTTCCCATAGATCTTGTCCATGGCTTCGGTCATTCTCTTTTCCCATTCCTCTTCACTCAATTCATCCTTCAGGATATAAGCATGGAGGTTACCGTCACCGGCGTGGCCAAAGCTCTTGATACGGATATTGACTTCCTTATATAGGCTGTGAATATATTCCACCATCTCATTGACAGAGCTTCGAGGAACAACAACGTCTACCTCATCCATATAGGTGGTAGAACCCTTAATTGCTTCCAGGAAGGCACCTCTTGCTTTCCAGATGGACTCTTCTCTCTCGGTGGTATCAGAAATCAGAATATCGATTGCTCCCTGTTCCAGACAAATCTTAGCTACACTGTCATATGCCTTCTCTATCTCCTGAGTGGAATTACCGTCAAATTTCAGGAGGAGATAAGCATCGGCACTGTTATCCGGGAATTTCTTGCCCAGATATTTCTCCGCATCCATGATGACCTCTCTCTGCATGAACTCGATTGCAGTCGGTGCAGACTTCGATTTGATGATCATAGGAACCGTACGGATTGCCTGCTCTAAGCTGGGGAAGGGAATTAACAAGCTAATTGCCTTCTGAGGCAGAGGAAGCAGCTTTAAGGTTGCCTTTGTGATAATACCAAGTGTTCCTTCTGAACCTACCATCAGATCCTTCATGGCATAGCCGGTACTGTTTTTAACAACCTTTCCACCAAATTCTACGATGCTTCCATCCGGTAATACCACCTCAAGTCCTCGTACATAATCCCTGGTCACTCCGTATTTTACAGCTCTCATGCCACCAGCATTGGTACTGATGTTACCTCCGATGGTTGCTGATTTCTCGCCCGGATCCGGAGGATAGAACAGATCTCTTTCCTGAACATAAGCAGAAAGCTCCATCAACAGCACACCCGGCTCAACAGTAATCGTGAGATTATCCTCATCCAGTTCAAGAACATGATTCATTAGTGTTGTATCTAACATGATGCCATGCTCCATCGCAACTGAAGCTCCTACCAGTCCTGTTCCCGAACCACGGGGAGTGACCGGAATATTATTGATGTATGCATATTTCATAATCTCAGATACCTCTTCCGTAGAGATAACCTTAACCACAATATCCGGGTAGCTTGTTGTATCGCTTAACTCGTCATGACTGTATTCCTCATTGATATTCTCACCGCACAGCACGCGCTCCGGATCATCAATTAACTGATTGATATATAACATATCCTGCTGATCAATTCTTTTATAATTCATCATATTAACCTCCATACTGTCAATGACAGATATATTCTTCAATTTCCTACCCTATGCGTTAGTTTGTGCCGAGGAAGACGCAGGCACAAACTTTTAAATGTGAAAATTGCCTTTTATTTTCACATTGCACCCTTGCTCATTTTGATCTGATTAATCAGGTTCGGAATAATCTCATATAAATCTCCGACCAGACCGTAATGTGCTGTCTTAAAGATCGGAGCACTTTCATCCTTGTTAATCGCGATGATGTGTTCGGAATTATTCATGCCGGCGGTAAATTGCACGGAGCCTGATACACCTACAGTAATGATCAGCTTAGGTCTTACTGTTCTTCCGCTTAAGCCTACCTGACGCTTAGCCTCCACCCAGCCTGCTTCCATCATTGGTCTTGTGCAGGCAAGCTGACCGCCTAACAGATCCGCTAATTCCTGAACCATCTGAAGGTCTTCCTCCTTCTTTATTCCTCGTCCTGCTACGACCAGGACCTCAGAAGCCTCTATGTGCTGTTCCTTCTCCTTGGCGATGATATCAAGAACCTCAATTCTGCTGTTTAATTGATCCGCCCCTATCTCGCAGGCAATAATATCTCCTGTCTCTTCAGCGCTTCTCGACGGGGCATCCATAACCTTGTATCTAACAGTAGCCATCTGCGGTCTATGGTTCGGAGTTAAGATCTGTGCCATGATATTACCACCGAAGGCAGGTCTGATCTGCACTAAATCTGTTTCTTCGTTGATATCAAGTATCGTACAATCTGCAGTAAGCCCGGTCTTCAGCCTTGCCGCCAGTCTTGGTGCCAGCTGTCGGCCGACCGGAGTTGCTCCCATCAGGATTGCCGTAGGATGAAGCTTCCTGGCAAAATCCTCGAGAACAGCGGTATACGGCTCGATCTTAAAACGGTCTAAGCTGGGTTTATCATACACAAACACTTTATCCACGTTATAATGAAGAAGCTCACGGCTCTTAGAAGAGATATCACTTCCCATCATCACCGCATAGACCGGATGATTGATTTTGGAGGCAAGCTCACGTGCTTTCCCAATCAATTCATAGGTAACCGGATGAATATTACCGTCAATATGGTCTACATAGACTGCAATACCCTTCCAGAGACTTTTATCTACGCTGGCTACCGTTTCTTCTATGTACTCGACTGCTCCCTTGGGTCCCTTTTTCACACAAATTTTACACATCTTGCAGGCAGCGTTAATGGAAAGCTCTCCATTCTTATTCTCCATCGCATTAAACGGACAGAGCTTAATCATTTCCTCAATATTCCCTACCAAGCTTTGATTAATTACTAATTTTGCCATTGTCTATTCCTCCTATACGAATTTCAGTTCCTGCAATTTGTTATACAGCTGTTCTGAAAGCTCTGCCTGTGTTCCTGTCCATATCTCCCGATGAGAATTTACAGCCGGAGGGAATATCCTTTGTACCTGAGTCGGAGATCCGTTCAGCCCATAATGCTTCTCATCCTGATCCTCAAGCTGTTCCAGACTGATCACTCTGATCTCTCGGTCCTTCGTCCTCTCCTTCTTCAGATAAGAAGGAAGTCTCGGCATGAAGATATCCTTATCCACCGATAACAGACAGGGAAATGTAATCTTTGCAATCTCGATATCATGAGTCATATCCATCTCTACGATAACCGACTCTTCACTAAGTTCCACAATTCTGGAGACATTGGATACGCTGGGGATCTTAAGGTATTCGGAAACCTCCGGTCCTACCTGAGCGGTGTCGCCGTCCGTTGTCTGCTTTCCGCAAAGAATAAGATCAAAATCACCTAACAGCTTAATTCCCTGGGATATGGTATAGCTGGTTGCAAGTACATCGGCTCCGCCGAATTTACGGTCCGAAATCAGAACTCCTTCATCCACACCCATGGCAAAGGCCTCACGGATCACGCTGGCTGCTTGCCCCGGTCCCATGGTTAAGGCCGTAATTTTGCCGCCTTTTTCTTCTCTGATCCGTAGCGCTGCTTCAATCGCATACAAATCATATGGGTTCATCTTAGATTCAACACCATTTCTTTTTAAAACTCCTGTAACCGGATCCACTTCCACCTTATTACTATCCGGTACCTGCTTAATACATACTAAAATGTTCATAGTTTCTCCATTCCTGCGCACATTGATTGCGCATCCTTCATACTTTCCCTATGGGATATTACATAAATGGCTGTTTTACAAAAATCGAATTAAAAAATCAGAATAAAAGGACTCCATGCAATCAATACCTGCTTACCGGTCACCCTCTCAGCATTCAAATCGATACTTAGGCTCCATTTCGCCTTTCCCAAAGAAGCTGCGAGGAAGGTACCTAGCATTGAACAAAGATATTATATGCAAATTGGTACTACCAATTTTATCGCAAAAGAAAGGTTGCATAACCGGTAGTTCAACTTCCTATAGGATCGATGATTATTATCTGCAGTTTAAAATCCTCTATCACATTGGTATTGAAGCTATGAGTCATGCAACTCAATATTGGTAGGACCAGTTGGTGATTTTATTATAAGTTTCTTTCCTATCGTTGTCAATATTAGTCAATTTTTTAACAATCATAAGATATGGGATTTGATGATTTTGTACTATTTCATATTTCTTTTTTCATTCACCCGAGTTTATCGTCGATTATACCAAAGTGCTTATTTATAGCTTTGTAACCGAGAGTCTTATCCTTATTGATTAAGCTCTGCATCATCTCATTATGAGCCTCAAGAAGAATAATTTTACTATCCGGAGAGCTCAAAATCTCTCTTCGCAGATCCACAATGAATTGATCGATCAAATCCGATAAGGCTTGAAGGATATCGACAATTAACGTATTCCCGGATGCTTTTGCTATGGTATAATGCAGCTTTTTATCCAAAACAGTATTATTCTCTTCGGTAGTATGCTCCAGCTCAGCCACGACCTGAGTCAGCTCCTTAATCTGTTCCTCTGTAATGTTATCAATGGCAAGCATAAGGGCCTGCAATTCCAGACCTCTCCTGAGCTGGCTGATCTGCTGGTAATTAATTTGATTAAGCAGGAACATCATGGACATGGATTCCACCAAATTATTCTCAAAATTACCGGTGAGGTAATTACCTGCACCCTGCTGACTGGAAATAACGCCCATAATATCCAGTGTTCTGATCGCTTCCCGAACGGAATTACGACTAATTCCCAGCAGCTGTGACAATTCCCTCTCCGCTGGCAATCTGCTGCCCAAGGTCAGATTCCCTTCCCGTATCTGCAGCTTGATATAATCGATTACTTTTGTATACGATTTTTGTTGGATGGTTTTCTCTTCCGCCATATTCACCGCCCTATTTTCTTTGATTGTTTATAAGGGTAACCATTCTAATACTCTTTGAATCTTCTCATCCCAGTAATTCCACCGGTGATCTCCGGGTGACTCCTCGTAGGTAAGCTCGTACCCTAATTCCGTCAGCTTATCTTTAGCAGTAAGGTTGCCTGCATAAAGGAAGTCCTCCGTTCCGCACCAGATATAGATCTTTGGCATAGGTTTTCCGCTTTCCTTCAGTTTCCTGGCAGCTGCCATCAGATCATCATCGGAGCCGACCAGCTCTTCATAAGAACCGAATATATTGTGAAACACTCCGTTAGTGTCATTAATCGAATGTGACTTCATCTCGGCTACCATATCCAGAGCACCTGAAAGAGATGCCACAGCTCCAAAGGTCTCCGGCGCATTAAGACCTAGCTTAAGTGCTCCATAGCCACCCATGGAAAGACCGGCTACAAAGGTTTCCTCCCGACGATCGGACATATTCGGGAAGAACTCCCGGCAAATCATAGGAAGCTCCTGAGAGATAAAGGTCCAATATTTTAATCCGTATTTCATATCGGTATAAAAACTCAGATGAACATTCGGCATCACCACAGCAATACCAAGCTCGCTGACATATCGTTCAATTGAGGTTCTTCTCTGCCATATCGTATGGTCATCGCTCATCCCATGAAGCAGATATAAAACCGGATATTTCCCATCCTTACGGTTACCCCGCATTCCAATCTGCCCACTGGTACTTTGCGGTAGAATAACATCCATATTCATACACATTCCTAATACTTCCGAAAAAAAGTTCACATGAAGTAATGCCATTTATTCTATCTCCTTATGTATTTTATTTTCGTACTTGTTCATTAGGTTTATTATAATTGATTTCGTGACAAATTACGAGTGCTGTTTCAAAATAGCCATGAATAGCTTTATTATCCGATCGATTTTCCGGTTGGCACATACTACCACCAAACGACTGTTTAGATTTGACAATATGCCATATTGTGTTATAATTTTCTCGAAAAAGCATATCATGATGTTTATTAAAAGGGATGAATGCTTGAAAGGAGAACCTGCTGTGTATTATCAGATACAGGATGAATTAACAAAAATCGAATGCCAGGATATCGATCCGGATATTTTAACCGTCGGGATAATTCCCCTTGAGGAATTGGAGTCCTGCTATGAGCAGCTTGGCTTCTCGTACCTGACTGTAGCAGACTGCCAGAATGATGATCAGCACCTCCATGGTACCTTAAGCTCTTATTATGACTATCTCTTTGGTGTCATCATAGGAATTAATCCGGGTCAGATTGTTAAGGTTCAAGATCGGATCGGAATTTATATTAAGAAGAATCTTCTTTTAATCGTGGTAATCGAGGATCGTGATGAAAGTACAAAGCTGAAGCTTCTGGAGCTTTTGGAGAATCTGAACCTGTCCCGAATGTCCTTGGAGCGGTTGATTTTCGGCTTTCTGGAGCGTTTCATCAATCAGGATTATACTCTGCTCGTCGATATCGAAGCTGAAATCAGTGCTCATGAAGATAAGATTAACGAACGTGAGCTTGAGAAGGATTTTAACCATCAGATTACAGATATCAGAAAGAGGCTTATTCTGCTTGACAATTATTATCAGCAGTTTATTGCTATCGGCGAAGAGCTGGAGGAAAATACCACCGATATCTTCTCCGATGAGAATCTTCATTTCTTCCGCATCTTTGCGGATCGAGCGAATCGATTAAGCAATAATACCAGAATGCTTCAGGAATATAGTGTTCATGTAAGAGAAGCTTATCATGCGCAATTAGAATATGATCTTAATAGAATTATGAAAATATTTACCGTAGTGACTACCATCTTCCTCCCCCTGACTCTGATCGTCGGCTGGTATGGTATGAACTTCACTACCATGCCGGAGATTACTTGGCAATACGGTTATCTCTATGTTATCCTGCTATGCGTTATTGTAGCTATTATCTGTCTTATCTTCTTTAGAAAGAAAAAATTCATGTAAAAGCTTATCTTTGCCTACGCGCAAAAAGCCCCGGTATAACCTGATATCACAGGTTATCCGGGGCTTCTTCCGGTTCTTCGTTTATTATAGCTTCATATAACCGTAGCCACCTACGATTGCTTCCAGCCTCTGCTTTGCTTTACACATCGGACATTCACCGATGCTGTAGCTTCTATAATCCGGGATATCCTTTGCAGTAAAAATAGAATGTACCGTGAACTGGTCAATATTACCAACCGCGCTAAATATCGCACTGATACCTTGGATGATACCACCGTAATACTGAATACAATCAAGACTTTTTCTAAGGGTATCTCCTGTTGTAGCGGATGCCGCAAGTAAGAGGATATTCTTGTTATAGACAGCCGGTTGATTGTTATTACGAAAGATCATCTGTCCGTTGGTATTAAACTCCGGTGAAATGACGTAAATTGTCTGGTGGGAATTCATAGAACGATAGCCGGCACCGGATAATTCCTGTGCCAGGAAAGCACCGACTACCTCGCAGCCATCCAGACATACAATGGTATCTACTATGGTGCTGTTTACATATTGCTTTGCCAAAATTCTGGCTGCCTCTGCCGCTTCACTTATTCGTGTCTTCATCGAAGTTAAGTCAATATACTGGTTAATGTGGGAGTTACTGGTTGCAAAATGCCCCGGAATAATCTTCATCGCGAGCTTCTTGTTCATAGGTGCATAAATCTTAATTGCTCTACTTTCCATAGAATTACCCCCTTTGTAAACACAACTGCATGATTGTTCCATTGTATCGCAAACTAACTTAACATACCGCTTTACGGTATGTTCTACCCAAGGATTATGTTTTGAAATCCTTTCATTATACCTGTATTATAATCCAGTTTTTAACAGTAAGCAAGATATTCCTATTCCAAATAATCTAGGACAAAAGACTATTCCCAGCTCCTCCATATCTCCGGCTGATAACCTACGGTAGCCTGCTTTTCGTTTCTTACGATTGGCGTGCAAAAAAGCTTGGGATTCTCGAGGAGCTTTGTTTCCTTATCCTCCGGTGACAGGTACTTAAGTAAGGCTAACAAGTCCTTATCCTTCGACTCCTTGTTAATTAGTCGGTCTATACCGCCGACAGCCTGTTTTATATTACTTAATTCACCTTTACTCATTCCAAACTTACCCACATCAATGGATTGAAACCTGATCCCCCGTTCTTTAAAATATCGCTCTGACTTCTTGGTGTCAAAGCATTTACCAGATCCAAATATCTGAATATTCATAACGTTCTCCGTTCTATACCGGCCATACTCTTCTATGGCACAAATAAGCACCTATACAAGGATATGCCAATTAGTATGTACCCTTTCCTTGTCTTTCTTCTTGATCATCCTCTATGCATGAGACAGAATAGGGAGCCTTCCTTTCTCAACAAAATTGTTCCCCTTCACAAAAAAGGTTGTGTCAGGCTCCTGTAATAAATCGCAAAGGAAGGAATCGGTGTTCTGAGGTGTAAATCCAAGCCAGACCTTTCTGTTATCGTGATCCAACAGGGAAGCAATCACCTCATCCATATCAAACATTTCCGTACAAAAAATATCATCCACAAGCATACGGTCCTCTTCGTATTCCACTACTGCTGCCAGGTCCAGCTCCTCACAGTAATATAAGCTTTCTGCCAGAGGAGCCGTAAGATAGAACATAGTAAGATACGGATTACCCGCCATAGCATATTTTGATATTGGCTTAGTATTGTTAATCAAGCGGAAAAGCAGCTGTCTGTCCTCCTGATTTGTACCGTTCAGCTTACGAAAGGCATGTTTCGTATTCCTCGTATACTGCTTTGAATAGATATGCTCTTCGGCCTGTGTAAAGCCAAACTTAGGGTAGAATTGTCTCACCGTAGCATTGGCATAAAGATACATCATATCCGCCTTACCATCATATTCCTCCATTATGATATCAAACAATACTCTGCTGAGCCCCTTGTTACGATACCCAGAATCTGTCATTACCGTACCGATTTGAAGGGTATGATATAGCTTCCCTTCCGCAACAAAATCAATCGGATTAACACTCACATTCGCTACTATACGGTCTCTATGTACCAAGGAGTACGGACGATATCGATCCGTCCAGAAGCCTTGTTGGTACCAGCCCTCAAAATTAAATCCAAAGGTCTGGCTGGTCAACCGATTTAAACCGCTCCGCAATTCTTCATTTTCTTGATATTGCTTGACAAATAAATATTCCTCTTCGCCAATTATAATCTGCGTCCTGGTGTTCATAACCATCCTCCTGATGTAATCTTATTAATTCAAACCCCTATGCTTTACCATAATTATACCATAAATGTGCAATCGCATACATACCAAAAGGGCTGTATCAAAACTATTTTGCGTCAGGCTTATATAACGTAAAGAGAAGTAATATCGATGCAGGTGTATCCGCTAATGCATTCCGTCAGAATGGACGACGGAAAACATGCGGATATCCTGCATCGATATTACTTCTTAATTACATTATCGTTA
The DNA here is from genome assembly GCA_023415475.1 of Bacillota bacterium. Taxonomy (GTDB): domain Bacteria; phylum Bacillota; class Clostridia; order Lachnospirales; family Lachnospiraceae; genus Mobilitalea. The sequence continues at coordinate 35,461 of JAEZKL010000174.1, forward strand.
GCCGTTAAATAGTTTTGATACAGTCCATACGATAATCTATTTTAGTTTATTACGGAACAGGTTGACCAGCGACAATAATATGATCGAACCGATGACGGAGATGATAAAGCTCCATAGATTGAGTCCGGTTGCCGGACCTAATCCGAAGATGCCGGCTAGCCAGCCTCCTATAAATGCTCCGATAATACCTACGATCAGATTCCATCCAATCCCCATTCTTACATCATTTCCGGTTATTTTACTTGCAATCCAGCCGGATAACCCACCAAGTATCAGCCAGACTAATAGGTTACTAATTTCAGGCATTCAAATGCTCCCTTCTCAAAGCTATGATTGATTGTTCTTATTATCCGGTTTGGTCCATTCAATTACTTCGTTCGCTTTTTCGGCCATCTCTTCCTTGAGGTTTTCCATGCCTTCACCCACCTGGGATTTGAATGATTGCAGCTTTCCGTTCAATTGAAGTCTGTCATTATTTATCATCTTACCTGTGGTTTCTTTCATCTTACCTATAACATTATCCTTTGCATTCTTCATCTCATCAATCAAGCTATACACCTCCAGTGTATCGATGTAAATTACTTATTATTGTGTATACAAATCTAGTCTGTGTAAGCATATAAAAAAGTATGCACCAGGAAAATTTTTCATGACAAAGGGCCCGGCAATCATTGCCGGACCCTCCGTTTGCTACTTTCACGATTAATCTATTATTTCCCCTTTGCAGCAAGGAATTCACCTAATTGTTTGTTTGCTTCGTCAACCACCTTATCAATTCCGTTATCCTTCAGCTTCTGAATATATTCCGGAAGCTTTTCAGCGGGATCAACAGTACCGGTGTTCAAGGCAAGTGCATATTCAGCAGCTACATTAGCTAAAGAACCCATCTCAGTCTCAAGACCGGAAGCATCGAGCGCCCAACCAAGAACCGGAATTTCCTTAGCAGAACCGTAGTAAGCCTTGAAGCCATCCCAGAAGTCAGCACCCTGGCCCTTCTGAGGAGGAAGCTGTGTTACGTTACCCATACCATTGGTCCAGGGAGTATAATCCGCACGCTTATCAGTAAATACCGCCTCACCATTCTCCATATTATAATGAACGCCTTCTACACCGTAGTCAAGAAGTGTGAACAGATAGGGATCAGTATTTAACAGGTTAAGGAACATCATAGCTCTTTCGGGATTCTTTGATGCTGTGGAAATAGCCATCATAGCACCCTGAGAAGAGGTTGTATCAACATATGCAGGAGTACATGGAACCATCGCTACCTCAAAACCACGTTCACCACTTGCCTGTACTTCATAACCAAGAGCATAGCTCTGAGTACCGATTAGGTATTCGCCGGTAAGCTGTTTCGCAGAACGAGTATCATTGGCCTGATTGACATTACCCATAGCAGGATCGATATAGCCGGCTAAGAAATACTCGCGAGTCTTCTCTACAAACTTCTTATATTCCGGTGTTTCGAATTTGCTTAATATCTTATTGCCGTAAGGTCCCTCAGCAGCAGTATCGGTAGGGTTGATGTAGTAGGAAAGAAGATTGTTGGTGCCTGCATCACCGGTAACGATGATCGAGTTGTTAACCATTCTTTCGAGTACAGCGCCTTCCACCAATAACGGATAGAAATCATCACCTTCGCCTGCTTTTACTGTCTTAAGAATTTCGCCAAAACCATAGTAATCGGTATTCTTGATATCATCTAAGGTATAACCGTATTTCTCAAGCAACGGAACATTGATATCCCAGCAGTTCTGTGTAGCAATATCCTTATAACCGGGAACTGCATATACACCATAACCGTCAGAGCCATTGATTGCAGCACCCTGAGTAAGAACCTTGGGTAAGGTAGCCCAAAGGTCGGGAGCATATTTTTCAATCAGGTTGTTTTCCGGATTGTCAAGTCTGACCCAAGCGCCTTTTCTTGCAAATGCATTATATTCATCGGCACTCCAGGAACAGGTGAAGTAGATATCTACATCATCGCCACCGTTGATTGCGAGAACTGCATTGCTGTCAAAATCACCCCAGGTACCCCAGATCGGTTCCAGAGTAACATTAATCTTTTCCTTCAGGTATTCATTGGCTTTCGCCAGAACTTCTGAATCATCTGTGACATTGCTGCCGTGGAGATACCATTTCAGAGTAACCGGCTCTAAAGCCTCTGGCTCAGCTTCTGCATCAGCGCCTGCATCCTCTGTCACTTTATCTGTTACAGCAGGTTTGGTTGTTTCAGCCACATCTTCCTTCTTTGTACCGCAACCAGCAAACAGCACGGTCAGCATCATTAGCGTCAAAATAACGGATAGAACTTTTTTCATGAATTAAAATCCTCCCTAAAAATTATTTTTTATACAAAGCACACAGGTACCTTTGTATCTTGTATGTAATCAGCCTGCCATAAAGCCGGCTGTACTTACCCTTTTACCGATCCGATGGTCAGACCGGAGATTATATAACGCTGGAAGAATGGGTATGCAAAGGCGATCGGGATTACGATCAGTACTACCAGTGCCATACGCAGACTTTCCTGAGGCAGAGTGTTCAGTATCTTGCTAACCTCCGCGCCGATGACCGAGCTGTTTCTTACAAGGAAATCAACCTGATTCTGCATCTTCATAAGCAGATATTGTAACGGTATATACCGTGCCTCACGAACATAGAGCATAGCTATGAACCATTCATTCCAGTAAGCCAGTGCATTCAGAAGAGCAACCGTTGCAATACCCGGCTTGGATATCGGAACGATAATCTTAAATAACGTGTAATATTCACTGCTTCCGTCAATCGATGCCGCCTCGATCAGCTCCGTCGGAACGGTACTCTGAAAAAAGGTCCTCATAATGATAATATTGAAGGGATTTACCAGCATTGGCACAATCAGGGCTGCATAATTATCGCTTAAGCCCAGCATGTTCTTACATACCATGTAGGTAGGTGCCAGACCACCGCCAAACATCATCGTAAAGAAGCAAAAGAAGGTGAAAAACCGGCGATACTTAAAATCCTTACGAAATAACGCATAAGAATATAAAATGCAGATCAATACGCTTATTATGGTACCTACAATCGTGATGAAAAAGCTGTTAAAATAGGACCGCCAAAGCTGATCACCAAGATCCATAACATATTGATAAGCCTCTAAGGACCATTCAACCGGTTGGAACGAGAAGCCGATCTCACGAATACTGTTCTCTGACGAAAATGAGATGATCGTCACAAACACAAAGGGTATCACGCATATCAGACAAAACAATCCAAGAATAATGTGAAACATGATTTCTACCGGAATACTTACATTATTCAAACGGGAGCTTTTTCTACTACTAGAGAATATATTTTCTTTCATATTCATCATCCAATCCTTTATTTTGAGTTAATACATGTTCATTAGAACAGGCTGCTGTCCTCGTCAACCTTGCGGACCACCGAGTTTGCTGCCATGATGCAGATAAAGCCCACAATATTCTGCAATAGACCTGCTGCCGTACTCATACCAACATCATTCGTAGCCATCAACGCCCGGTAAACATAGGTATCAATAACCTGTGTGGTAGGGAACAGAGGACCCGAATTCATTGGTACATTCCAGAACAGGCCGAAATCTGCATTGAAGATTTTTCCGACATTCATGATAAAAAGGATAATAATCATTGATTTCAGATGCGGTAAGGTTACATATTTTATCTGCTGCCATTTTGTTGCACCATCAATACTTGCTGCCTCATATTGAGAAGCATCGATTCCTGTAATTGCAGCCAGATACAGGATGGTGGAATACCCGACATTCTTCCACAGATTTGCTATCGTCAGAATAATCGGCCAAGGCTTATTATCATTGTACCAATTGGTAACATCCATTCCCCAAGCCTGTTGAAGATGTACCAGTAGTCCTCTGGTTGGGTCCAAAAAGGCTAAAACGAAATAGCTTGCTACTACCCAGCTTAGAAAGTAGGGAAAAAACATTAAGGTCTGATGTACCTTAGCAACGAATTTGTTGGTCAGCTCGCTCAGCATAATAGCAAAGGATACGGAAATTATTAATCCGAGAGCGATCCACAGTGCATTGTATCCGATGGTATTACGGATCATTACCCAGGAATCCGAGGTAGCGGTTATAAATTCGAATTTCTTCAAACCGACCCATTCGCTGTGCATGATATTATTGATGAGTGACGGAGCTTTGGTATAAATCTTATAGTTCTTGAATGCGATCACGATGCCGAACATCGGTAAGTAACGAAGCAGTAAAAGCCAGATTACTCCCGGCGCCACCATAGTTAATAGGAGGAAGGTTTTCTTCCTGCTCGAAAATCCTTTGCTTAATACTTTTCTTGAAGCGATTGGTCTGGGCATAGTGGGTAAGCCTCCCTTATTTATTTTTCAACATTGTACATTTCGCCTAAAATAGACCTGCGACGTACGCCGCATTTATGAATATTACATAAATTATATTACACATTTATTGACGAATAGTCATTTTACAGAATTGCTATTATTTGCATAAATTTGGTGTCTTGGATGAAAGGGCATAAAGAAGGGGACGGTGTTGCTGCCACATGACAGCAACACCGTCCCCTTTGTCCCCTGGGGTCTCTGTATTCTATTGGTGATATCTATTCCACAGTTACCTTTATCCTCTTATACACACCATTCTGTGCATAAGCGTATATATAACAGCTACCCTTCCCTTTTGCGCTAATCTTTCCCTTGCTGTTAACCGTTGCAATCTCCTTGTTGGAGGATTCATAACGAATGACCGCCGTTGCGCTACAATATCTTAGATCCCCAGTAGCTGCTTTTTCTTTGCGTTAAATTCCTGCTGGGAAATGATGCCTTCTTCCATAAGCGCCTTGTATTTTTTGATTTCCTCAATGGCATCGGCAGGAGGTGTGATGGTTGTATGTACCGCTTGTGCCGCACCAAGACCAAAGGACTGCTCTGCCACGCCTGGGAAGGCCACCGTCTTGAATGCAGTCACCAGCTTTTCAATTTGCTCCATGCTACGCTGGTAGTCACGGAGATAGTCGTTCACATCCGGGTTGGTATTATCGAACCGGGGACCGTCCATGTCGCATTTGATTACCGTCCAGTAGGCATGGTCAAAATGCAGCTCCACGTTAAAGGCCCGAAAGGGTTCCGGTACATCAAAGTGCTGAACCGTTCCTGTCTCGTTCACCTTGCCGTCATCCAGCTTGTCAAGAGTACGGGCCATCTGCTTGCTCATCACAAACTGGGAGATTAGCGGCGCCATAGCCATGGCACGCTCCGGTACGGTGCTGGTATAGCGGCGTATACCCGCCGCCGAGCACTCGAACAGAGGCGCACTGTCCTCCTTGATGGTAAAGGATTTTAGCTGCTTTCCCTCGAATACGGTTTTGTCCGGGTTTTTGCTCATGCAGAACAGTTTATTTTGGTAATCAAAGATAATTTTGGTATCCCAAAGGCCGAAGTCAATCCGTTCAGAAATCACGAACCGATCCTTCTGCAGCTGGTTTTGATGATAAAATCCCAAATATTCTCGAAAGCCCTGCATCGTCAGATGATTTTTCTTGTCGTCTTCCATATCAATCTTGCTATAACAGGTGTCACAGATGTATTCGCTCTCAATTTTTGATGGCAGAAACCACGAAATCTTGCCGCCGCAGATGGGACAAGGGGGTTTTTTAGAAAATAAGCCCATAATCATTTCCTCCGTATTCAAATTAATTATCTTGTTCCTCCACCCGAACCACCGCCGATGGAACCTCCTCCGCCGCCGTGAGATGCAAATCCACCACCACCGTCGCTGCGCTGTTCCTGCTCGCGCTGCTCTTCGGCCTTCTTCATATTGCTGTAAAGCAAATAGTGATAGGAGTAGGCTGTAACCAAACTCCCACTATACTCTGTTAGCTCGGAAGAAAGGGCCGGATATAGCTCCTTCATTTGTTCCGCTACTTGATCGGCTATGCCAAACAGCATGGCATAGGTCAGCAGCTCTCGCCAAATCGGCATTTCCTTGACACCTCGTTCGGCAATCAAAGAAAAATCCTCCAGATACCGCTTCAGACCCATCAGCTGGCCCAGCTCCTGTTCCCCTGCCGGTGTTAGGTCAGTTAACTTAGCCGGAATATTCCACCGTTTCAGGCAGCGCTTTTGACTCAGATAGGCTCTGCCCGCACTGTCCTGCTTCCCTATATAGGCACGAAGCAGCTTATCATTTTGATTCGCAAAGCGTTCCAACTCATTTGCTTGTAAGGTACCATCCGAACCTGCTGCATTCTCTAATACTGTATAAAGGTACTCATCATACTCATTCATTTTGTCATGCTGGCCGCCCATGAGCCGCAGGCTGACTAATTCTTTGGTCTTGCCCATGAAGCCGACATTCTGGGTTTCCACTGGGGAGAGGCAGCCTAGCTGGACTAGCCGGAGCATCCCTGTTGCGAGGATAGCACCATCCTCACACATATCAAAGACCCTCCCCAGTGCATAGGTGGCACTTAGATTGCCTTCGTTAGGAATATCTCTAAAATAGCCGAATCTCTCGGAGAACTTTTGCTGTTTCTTTTCTACTCTTTTCTTTTTCATTCTGGGAATCCAAAAAACCAGCCATATAGGAAATATGACGGACAACAGTGTTATGGTAATAGCTACAAATGTCGATACCACATCACCGGCGGATCCAGCATTATCGTAATCACTACCCGAAAAAGCTGTTTCTTTAACCTCCTCAAAGCTACCCGGTTCCTGGCGTGAGGGGGATAGGATACCTTTATCCAGAGAAAACAGGACAGTCACATGGTTCTCTGTGGAAAGTGGGGCATCTGTGCGGGCAACTATGCTTCCGTTAATAAATCCCACCTCGCCTGAGAAACCAAAACCCCACACATCGGCAATTTCATCGGTGATGGGTGTGTCATCTGCAAGCCAGATCTGAACCTTCACATCGGTAGGGGTTGTATTCATTTTATCATTTACGAATCGAAAATTTACGCCGTCCCTGTCGCTGTAACCGCCTACCACGTTATCCAGCTTGTAGGTGATGGTATATCGGTTTTGCCCATACTGACTGATACCAAAGCATATTTCATAGCCGTTGTCCGTAGGATGAATGCCGCATTTTTCTGCCTTTTCTTCAAAGCTCCAGTCAATGTTCCAATCCGGTACGGTAGTGTAGCTGCCGTTTTGGTCAGAGACCGTAAGCTCGCTGATGGTCAGGTAATCCGACGTTTTCATGGGAATATAGTTTTCTGTTCCTTCCTCAAAGCTCCCCTCCCAGCTCTGGATAATGTGCATGGAGCCGTCCTCATAAAGGATAGCCTGAATATCCATGGTATTCACCTGATTCGCTGCAGATGCAGGGAGAGGAAGGGCAAGCAGCAGGATAAAGCAAAGAAGTAGTCCTACCGATTTTTTGCGCATAGGGCACCTCATTTCAAACTGGGCATATCCGCCTTGGCCTCTTGCTCCACCAGATAGTCTCTTTGCCGAAAGCCCATCATTCCGGCAATCATGGAGACTGGGAACATACGGATCTCACGGTTTAGCTTGGTCACGCTGTCGTTATAAATCAGACGGCTGGTGCGTACCATATTTTCAAAGGTTTGCACCGCGTCCATGGTTTTGTGATACGTTTTGTCTGCTTTTAATTCTGGGTAATGCTCCGTTACCATAGCAATTCTGCCAAGAGCTTCGGATATAACCCCTTCCTGGCGCAGCACATCCTCCGGTGTGGATTTTGCCGTAATCACGCTTCTTCTTGATTTGATTGTTTCGATTAGTGTTTCGCTTTCGTGCTTGGCATAACCCTTTGTCAAATCCAGTAAAGCCGTCAGGGCGTCAAAGCGGCTTGACAGCTGCACCCCGATCTGACTCATGGCATTGTTGATATTCTCATCAAGTACCACCAGTTTACGCTGTATTGAGATTGCCCACAGAACAACGACCGCAGCAATTGCGATGATTGTAATGAAAGTTGGCAGCATAATAAATCCTCCTTTTTATAGTTTACGGCCAGACAGAGTAAATTTCCTGCCTGTCCTTTTATGACTTCTATTATTCTGCAAATTTTACAGTGGACATAGTAGCTGTGATATTGTCATCCAAGCTGGTTCCCGCATCGACAACGTAGAGGTAGCTGATGAAATGGTAACCGCTGCCATCGGCAGTAAAGAAATACTGAGCCGCAGTATTCATGACCGTTCCATTCTCCATCGTCCCTATGCCAAATGCGTTAACCAAGGTGCCACCATCCTGTTCCACAGTGTCATAATTATCAAGCGTTACATCGCTTAGGCCGCCGCCTGCCGAGAGGGAATCTAATATATCCTCCTCAGTAATATCCGCACTGGTTGCTTCGGTCTCTATCTTCCCTGAAACTGTAACGACTGCAGTCCTCTCTTCATTGGCATAAATCATCCCATCGGTTGCTTCATCGGTGGTAACATACTCGATGTCAGCTGGCAAAGGGAAAGTGAGTCCGTTACCCGTGACTTCAACGAAATCGATGGTCTCCGATGTATTCTCATCGCTTGATGAGGGGGTTGCGTCAGTTGCAGCCTCGCTTCCGCCGCAAGCCACAAAGTTCAGTGTCATAGCCAGTGTGATCAAAAGTACCAGTAATTTTTTCATTTCAAATCCTCCATGTTCTAGTGGTTAGTGTATAGGGAATACTCCCATGTATTCAATCTATCAGAATTTCCCCTCAAAAACCGCTTTCTGCATGAAACATGATATTTTCGACATGAAACATGATATATTGATATGTAACATGCAATTTTCAGCACCTACCATTATATATTTCATCATTTTTCGTTGTTTTTCGATATAATATATTTCGGAAATCCTGTTTTTATGGTAAACTCATCCTGTAAGAAAGGGATATAGAGAAATGGAGGAACGCATATGCTACAGATTGCGGTCTGTGATGATAATATTGACGAGCTATCCAATATGATACAGCTCATTAACCTATATAGAGCATCAAAAAATTTTAGCTGCGAATACGCCGTCTTCTCAAATGGATTTGAGTTGGTTTCGGCCTTAGAAAAAGGAAAACACTTTGATATATACTGTCTTGATATTATTATGCCGGGCTTTACGGGCATTGATGTCGCAAAGGAAATCCGTGGTTTTGACAAAACCGCGCCGATTTTATTCTTTACATCATCACCTGAGTTTGCTTTGGAAAGCTATTCGGTGAAGGCCATTAACTATGTACTAAAGCCAATCACAAAGGAAAAACTGTTCTTCACCTTCGACGAAATGCTGGAACAGATCAAAGCAGAAAAAGAGGAGGATGCGGTTATCGTAAAAAGTAATGAGGGTATTCAAAAAATACTGATCTCCAATTTGACTTTTGCCGAGGTCATCGGCAGAAATGTATTATATCACCTACGCTCCGGTAAGGTGATCGAATGTATAGAATCTTTTCCACTGTCTGCGAAAATCTTCTGAAATATGAGTGTTTTATCAAACCCCACCGCTCTTATCTTGTGAATATGCAGTATGTGAATACCATCGAAAATCATAAGGTGACCTTACAGACCCTTTCCTCTATCCCTGTTGCACAGGGCAAAGCGCGGGAAATTAAGCAGCAGTATCTGACATATCAAATGGAGGGGGGAATAAGCGAATGATAGAAATTGCCATCCAATTCTCTCGTTACTTTATAGCCCTGCTGTTCGGTGCGGCGGTTGCAGTCAGTATCGCCGGAATGGCACACACACGAAAAAACTATTTGTTTGTCGGATGCTTTACCGTGGTTCTATTTATTTTGCAGCTTGTCTGCTTGCAGACATTGGGTATGGCTGCGACGTTAAAAATATATCCGCTCTTTTCCCATTTACCGGTTGCTATTTTTATCGCCCTGTACTTAAAGCGCCCATGGCTGATTTCTCTAACCAGTATGTTTGTCTCCTTCCTGTGCTGCCAGCCTCCCCGCTGGATCGGCACTGTTGCTAGCGAAGTTTTTGATAATGCTTCCATGGACCATATAGGTTATAATGTAAGTGCATTTCTGATGTTCTATTTCCTGCAAAAATATGCGATTAAATCGATTCGGCATCTGATCGAACGCTCTGTTAAATCCTGTCTGCTCTTTGGCGCCATGCCGGCTTTCTACTATCTGTTTGACTATGGTACCACTGTTTATACCGATTTTATGTACAGTGGAGCACGCGTGGCTGTGCAGTTCATGCCCTTTGTAACAGCGGCATTCTATTTTGTGTTTGTCCTCTTTTACTACGGAGAAACGCAAAAACAGGCAGAGCTTCAAAGAGAGCGTGATATGCTTGATACGCAGTTTCTACAGGCACAAGCCGAATTTGCTTCCATGCGACAAATGCAGCAGAATGCAGCAGCCTATCGGCATGATATGCGCCATCATTTCACTCTTTTACAAGGTCTGGCATCCAAGGAATGCATAGAAGAGATCAAGGACTATCTACAGACTGCCCAGTCCGACATGGACGCCATCACTCCCATACGCTTTTGCGAAAACGAGACTGTTAACCTGATTTTGTCCGTCTTTGCCGCCAAAGCAAAACAATCGGAAATCCTGTTGACGATAGATGCAACGCTTCCTGACTCGCTTTCCCTTAGCGAAACCGAGCTTTGCTCACTCTTGTCAAATGCTTTGGAAAATTCTATACATGCCTGCGAAAATATAACCGACAGCAATGAACGTCATATCAAGCTACGTGTTTATTCCAAGAATAACAAGCTGTGTATAGATATTCGCAACCGCTATCAGGCAGATCCAATATTCCATCAGGGCCTTCCTGTATCCAAAGAAAAAGGGCATGGCTTTGGCACGAAAAGTATGGCGTATATCGTGGAAAAGCATGGCGGTGTATGTCAGTTTTCGGTTAAGGATGGCTGGTTTATATTTCAGGCCACTGCTTAAAAGTAAAAATCTAGAATATGCATTTTTAGTTATGAAATATTGATATCGATCTTATTATCAATATATAAGATCTTTTATGTATAATAACAATTATCATCTTCCATTATAAATAATTTATTGTATATTTTTTACCAATAGGAAACTTATGATTATAGAAACGACAATAAAGTCTTGTTTTTTTTGCCAATATATTATATATTTATAGCAACAATTCAGATTACATACTTGCTATGATTATAACAGTAACCCGCAACTTTTAATTTCAGTTAACATAGGGAGGGAATTACGATGATCGGAACTCTGGAAGGAATTCGTGAAACCGTTAATTTTGCTGAGAATTCGACAATAAAACTCTACGACAATGATGAAGCTGAGGACTATCCCAATCACTGGCATACACCTTTAGAGATTGTTATGCCAACCTTTAGCGAATATAGGACGGTATGCAATGATGTAACCATCAACTTAAGGGTTGGTGATATTTTAATTATTGCACCCGGCACGGTACATCGCTTCTACGCCCCCAAGGTTGGCAAAAGAATTATCTTTCAAGCTGAGCTGTCTGGGTTTAACAGCATACGGGAATTTGATGCTTTTACCGCGTTAATCCAACCGGCATTACTCATAACACCGGAGGATGCACCGCTCATTCATGGTCAAATTGCGGAGCTAATCAAAGACATTACGAATGAGTATCTTGCAAGCGCGCAGCTGATGAACATCTCCATTTACTCAAAATTATTTCAGATTATGGTATTGATTGGCAGAAATTATTCCAGAGCATCGGATTGCTTCTCCGGTGCCAAGACCTGCAAGCAACAGGAATATCTGATGAAGTTCCACAGCATCTGTGACTATATTAATCAGAATTGCACCGAAAATATATCTCTGGATGAAATTGCGGATATGGCCGGCTTTAGTAAATTCCATTTCAGCAGACTGTTCAAGGAATTTACCAACGTATCCTTTTATAAGTACTTGAATGCCCGCAGAATCGCTTGCGCTGAGCGGCTTTTGATCGACCCGAATATGAATATCACAGAGGTTGCTTTTCGTTCCGGCTTCAACAATATCTCTGCCTTCATTCGTATGTTCCGTATTATTAAGAACTGTACTCCAACGGAGTTCAGGAATATGTATCAGAGCAGAATTGAAATAACTTAATAATCCGGCTTACAGAAGCTGCTACAGACCAATAGATCGCAACATGTATCGGTACATAACAAGAGCTGCTTTCAAAATATACATTATTTTGAAGCAGCTCTTATTTTAAAGTTTAGCTCCTGTTATCCCTCTTCATAATCAATGCGGAGATCGGTTCGACCGTAACAGCTCCACCGGGATGCTGCGACGTAGCCTCTGTACCCGCTTCTGTTCCCCTTACATAGACCTTCCAATCACCTTCCGGGATGAGAATGTCCTTGGGCTCATTATTTGCATTATATATGATACAAAGCTCTTCCCTTTCATCGGTAAGAAGAAAGGATACTACGTTTGGCTGGGACCATTCAAGAAACCTCAGACAGACACGTATCTCTTCTGCTTTTGGTAAACGAAGCAACCGGTGCTTCCTGCGAAGAGCAATCAATCCCTTATAATAATTTACTACCTCTTTGTTTGTATGCAGCTGATCCCATTTCAAACTATTGATCATATCCGGAGACCGATAACTGTTATCGTCAAATGCCGTTCCTTCCTCATTCAAAGGTTTACTGCGCAGGAATTCCTCCCCCGCCTGAAAGAAGGGTATTCCCTGACAGGTAAATATGATAGCTGCAGATAACAGATTCATTCTTACACGTAATTCATGGCTAACCTCCGGATTGGACAGTGCCAGCTTATCCCACAGTGTCAGATTATCATGAGCGGAAGTATAGTTGACGGTCTGAGTAGGCTCTGCCGCCCAAGGTTCATTGGAAGAATATACAACTCTGCCGTAATCAACCCCTTGATGCCAGGTTGAAGCAGCAATTCCAAACTTAATTGCTTCCTCCAAACCGCTTCTTCCGTTGATATAGCCTCTCTCGGAAGCATTGAATACGCCTCCCTTGATTGTGTCACGAAGATTATCATTAAAGGCCGCAATACCCGGGTTCATATTCTTTATATTATTCTTAAGTGCCCGCTTCCAATCCGGTAACGGCGATAGTCCGCCGGTCCAACCTTCACCGTATACTAAAATACTGGGATCCATCTCATTTAATACTCTTCTCAGCTCGTTCATGGTCTGAATATCATGAATTCCCATCAGGTCAAAGCGGAAGCCGTCGATATGGTATTCCTGCACCCAGTATAACACGGAATCGATCATAAACTTACGCATCATGGCACGCTCGGAGGCTGTCTCATTGCCACAGCCGGAAGCATTGGAGAAAGCTCCTTCCGATGTTAAGCGGTAATAATATCCCGGAACAATCCGGTTGAAATTCGATTCCGCGCTCTCCATGGTATGATTATAAACCACATCCATGACTACACGAAGCCCCTTTTTATGAAGAGATTGTACCATCTGTTTAAACTCTCTGATTCTCACCGCACCGTGATAAGGGTCTGTTGAATAGGAGCCGTCGGGAACGTTATAATTCTTTGGATCATACCCCCAGTTAAACTGCTCCTCGTTAAGCTTAGTCTCATCCACAGTATGATAATCAAAGGAGGGTAACAGGTGCACATGGGTGATACCTAAATCCACCAGATAATCCACTCCCGTCTTATCGCCATAGGAATTGACCGTTCCTTCTTCCGTAAATGCAAGATATTTCCCGGTATACTTCATACCGGAGCTTAAATCTGCAGAAAAATCCCTGATATGAAGCTCGTAAATCACTGCATCCGTAGCATTCCAGAAGGGTGGAATCAGTTCCTCCACGAAGCCGGATGGATTCGTGGAGGTCAGGTCAATCACCATACCCCGGTTGCCGTTGACACCTACCGCTCTCGCATAAGGATCCACCGCTTCCTTTGTTTCACCGTCTACCGTCACTGCATAGGTGTAATAAATACCATTTAGGTCTCCTTCGATTACGGCTACCCAAGTCCCCTTCTCATCCCTGAACATCGATACACTTTCATATCTATCCTCAAGGTCTCCGGTTCGATACAACTGTACCTGTACCTGGGATGCTGTTGGCGCCCATACTCGAAAATGAGTAGATTCCTTTTTCCAAACCGCACCTAAATCATGCCCGGTATAATAATGCACCATCTCAAATTCCTGGGTAGAGAACAAATTATAGAATTCCAGCATTCTTAGTCTATCCAATATATCCTCCAGCTACTGATTTCGTTCTACCTGCCATTATCGTTCCCATTTATCACAAAGGGAATTGATCTGACTTGTGAATTTGGCCAGATCCTTATTGGATCCACCTCTGTTATGCCCAATGACTGCCGTCAGGCGCTTACCTGCCTGTACGAGACGTTCGAATACATTATCAGCCTTAGCGGCCACAGGCGTTTCCCTAGGCTCAACAGGGATTTGGTTGCCTTCACGAATACATGAATTATTCAGCAGATCATAGGTTGCTCCGCTAAACGGAGCAGATGCCGTATACCCCAGCTCTTTATTGATATACTCGGCGAAGATATCACATACTTGATCATCACCGTGAATAACAAACACTCTCTCCGGCTTCTTCTCGAAGCTGGTTAACCAGCGAATTAATCCATCCCGATCTGCATGACCGCTGACACCGGATAATTGCTTAATCCGGGCGCTCACCTGAATCGCCTCACCGAAGAGCTTAACCTCCTGCGCCCCATCCAGTATGATTCTCCCCAGTGTACCAACCGACTGATGTCCGACAAACAGGATCGTACTGTCCTCACGCCATAGATTGTGCTTCAGGTGGTGACGAATTCTACCGGCATCGCACATTCCTGCTGCTGATATAATAATCTTAGGCTCCTCATCAAAGTTAATTGCCTTCGATTCATCGGAGGTGATGGAGGTACTCAGACCGGGGAAGGATAATGGGTTAATTCCCTTATTCACAAGCTCCATCGCATCTTGATCAAAATACCCTGTCATATAATCATGAAAGATCTGGGTTGCTTCCACTGCCAAAGGACTATCAACATAAACTTTAAAATTACTGTGTCCCTTAATCAGATGTTCATCTTTAATTTTACGGATGTAATACAGAAGCACTTGAGTTCTTCCTACTGCAAAAGAAGGTATTACCACATTTCCTCCGCGGTCAAAGGTTTCCTGAATAATCTCCGTCAATTCAGCGATATAATCCGGGCTGGCACCATGGTTACGGTCACCATAGGTTGACTCCATAATTACATAATCCGCTTCCTTTATATACTGAGGATCATTAATCAAAGGCTGATTAATATTACCAATATCACCGGAGAAAACAATCTTCTTCGTTACATCACCTTCGGTAATCCACAGCTCAATGCTGGCAGAGCCTAGGAGATGACCGACATCTGTAAATCGAACCTTAATCCCTTCATAAAGTTGAAAAACCTGACCATATTCATGAGGGACAAATTTACGGATCGTTGCCAGAGTGTCTTCCATATCATAAATCGGTACTGCAGCTCTGTCACCGGAGCGCTTGCCCTTGCGGTTTCTCCATTCTGCTTCCGCCATCTGGATATGCGCGCTGTCACGAAGCATAATATTACACAAAGCACTGGTGGCCGAGGTTGCATGTATGTCACCCCGGAAGCCTTCATTTACCAGCAGTGGCAGCTTACCGGAATGATCCATGTGTGCATGGGTCAGCAGTACCGTATCAATGTCCGCAGATAAGATCGGTATCTTTTGATTCTCATAGGTATCCCTACCCTGCTCCATACCACAATCAATCAGAATGTTCTTCCCGCAGGCTTCAAGATAGTAGCAGCTTCCAGTAACTTCATGAGTTGCACCCAAAAATGTCAGTTTCATAGCAAACCTCCTCCAAAGTATCTTTATGAAATTCTATGTCAAATTTACCCTTTCATTGTCTTCATTGTACGCTTTTGATGATTCTATGTCAATGCTCCGAACCGATGAGTTACCTGCTTTGCCAGCTTTCCAAGCCACAGCAGCCTGACTACTATGCAGCAGCTCTGCTATTGTACTAATTGGTTCAGCTTCTTTTCATCCAGAATCTCTATGGTACCCCGTTTCAAGACAACGATACCCTCATTCTGAAAATATTTCAGCATTCTGGTTATAACCTCCCTGGCTGTACCCAAATGATTCGCTATTTTTTCATGGGTTATCTCCAGGGTATCCCTTCCCTCAATCACCAGCTGCTCCAAAAGGAAGCTGGCCAGCCGCTTATCCAGGCTGGAGAATAACGCTTGCTCCATGATCCACATTACGTCTGAGAAACGGGAAGCCATCAGGTTATTGGTAAATACCTGTACGGGTAGAGATTCCTGAGTCAGCTTGCGAAAAACCGATGTCGGAATCAGGTAAGCCTGCGTATCCTTCTCTACCTCAACAAAGATCTCAAAGGAAATATTCTTCATCATACAGGAAGCCGAGAAGATACATACATCCCTTTCAAACAGACGATACAGGGTTATCTCCTTACCGGTCTCTGAGACGATATAAGCTCTTACCTGTCCACTACAGATTAAAAACAAGCCGGAGCAATTATCTGATCCGCTATGCATCGCTTCTCCGGCCATAAAATGCTTCTTCACCATCATCTGTTTTAGTGTTTCCTTCTGTGAATCGGTTAGTTCCTTCCAAAAGCTCAGTGTCTCATATAAGAATCTTTCCTCTACCTCTGATAATGTCAAGGTCCTCACTCCATTCCTAATCAGTTTACTATTATATCTTTACTGCTTCCTCAAAAGCCTCATTTTCTAACATTATACCACAAATCAGAGATGTAACGATAAAAAAGTTGCATGCATCGCTGTTATCTGCTTCCTCTTATCCAGCTTGCATGCAACTATATCATTAAAAATCAGGTATTATAGCTCGGTCTTCCACAATCCGTGTATATTGCAATACTCAAATACCGCAACTACCTCATCATTGTCCAGAGCAAATACTGCTACGGGCTCGTCTCCGGGCTTCAGGCATTTTCTCTGACCACCGCTTTTCGTCTGCAGGTAGATCCATTGGATGTAGTGTTTCTCTTCCATCGGATGGGGCACTGTTCCAACATCAACCTTCACAGTGTTGCCAACAATCGATACTGCAGGTACATGCTTCTCCTTGGAAGCATCCACAGTGTTCGCTACCAACTCTTCCATCTCTTCGCCACAGCAAACAACCGGAACACCGGAATTATGAATCATACCGACGATATTTCCACAGTGTTTGCATCTGTAAAACTTATGATCTTCACACATCGCTATCTCTCCTTATAATATATAATAATATTAGCAAATGCTGACTCTCTTTGCTCTATTACCAATTATATATCATATTTCTAACATTCTCAAGATATCTTTTTTCGGTCTGACGCCAACTGCCTGAGCCGATATCTTGCCGTTCTTCACTACCATCAGCGTGGGAATACTCATAACACGGAACTGGGATGCAAGCTCCGACTCCTCGTCAATGTTGATTTTACCAACCTTCGCTGTACCTTCCACTTCTTTTGAAATCTCATCCAGAGTGGGTGCTACCATCCGGCAGGGTCCACACCAGGCTGCCCAAAAGTCAAGCAAGATCGGTTCCTTTGAATTTAATACCTCTTGTTCAAAATTATTCTTTGTAATTTTTATAGTAGCCATTGCGCAATTCCTCCTATTCGATTAATTCTTTGATTAACTTTCTAGGCTTACTCTACCATGTTACGCTATGGGCTTCCGTGATGTTATCACTATTTTATAACAATATTACATTATTTATTCCTTTTCTATCGGATTCTTTGCTTCAACGCATGTATCCGTCTCCTTCTGTCCGGTAATCTCCGTTTCCAGAGAATAGCCTTCTCTGACAATTGTCTTATTACTTAGGAGGATAAAACCGATTAACAGCATTATCAGTCCGGTTACGATCAGCATCAGCTCGATATCAATGACATCAGCCAGCGGTCCAAAGATAAGCATTCCGACCGGCATCATAATGCTGGATATCATACTAAGAACACCGAATACTCTTCCCAGAAAATCATTCTCCACCTTCTCCTGCAGCAAAACCATAGCAGGTGTGTTGAAAAAGGGCATGGACAAACCAACGACAGCCATAAATACTAGATAGAGCCAAAAAATTGATGTAACACCAAGAGCAAAGGTGAAAAATCCGATCAAGGTACTAGAGAATACCATCGTATGAACCTTGTTCTTAAAGCCTTGCCAGGATGCCAGAAGAATTCCTCCGACCATGGTACCGACAGAAAAAACAATTTCAATTGCTGTTAATCTCCAGATATCATTACCAAAGGTACGTGTCGTCTGCAAGGGTGTCAGAAAGGCCACCGGTGCTGCAAAGAAGAAATAAACTGCAAAGAAGACAAACATCGTTTTTACAAATTTATGATTGCGAATGTACTTTACCCCAATTAGCGCATCATCAAAATAGCTAGTTACGTGCTTCTGCTGGGCTTTTGCATGAATAGGAGCCTGTACGAAAAACGTCATGATCACTACAGCGGCAGCTGCTGTAACCACATCAACGAAGAGAATAATTTCAATCGGAGCGATAGAAAGTAAAGCTCCGCTTACCATCGGTGATACCAGCATGACCAAGGATTGAATACTGCCATTGGTTGCATTCACCTTAGTCAGCTTATCCTCCGGCACAATCTGAGGAAGAATTGCTCCAATAGCAGGCGACTGTATTCCGGTTCCAATGGATCGTATAGCTGATACCACGAACATAAGCCATAGTGAATCATAGCCAAGTAAGAAAAATGCCGCCAAAACCAGGGTCGCAATCGCAATAAAAGAGTCGGAAGCAATAATCAAGAGCTTCCTGCTAAAACGGTCAGCCCAAACACCCGCAAAGGGTGACACAAAGAAGGTAGGAAGGAAGCCACAAATGATGGAAATCATCATCATTACACCCGATTGTGTATTTAACGTAATATACCACATTATGGCATATTGCACCAGGGATGAACCAAATAGGGATATGGTCTGGCTCGTTAGAAAAAGTATTATTTTTTTACGCCATTTATGAAAGTCCTGCTCCTGCATAAGGTCAGCCTCCTTCTAAAGGTCAACAGTATTGTAGTCTTCATTATATCAGACTGTCCTTTACCGGTCAAACGAAGCTATCTATAGCACCAACTCATGATAAAATATGCGCTATTGACAATTAATCATCCTTCTATTATCATTAATACATATTAATCAGATATGAATAGGAGGTTTTTTTCTTGAGAATTTCAGCAAAGGGACGTTACGCACTCGCAGCTACGATCTATATGGCTCAAAATCATAATAATAATGAATTTATTACACTTATTAGTATTTCTGACAAGCTGGGAATTTCGAAAATATATCTGGAACAAGTATTTTCATTGTTGAAGATCGGTAAAATAGTACATTCCATCAAAGGTTCCCAGGGAGGATATCAATTAGTGAGATCACCCCAATCGATTGCAATCTACGATATATTTTCTGCTGTGGAGACCTCACTTTTCGATAAAACAGAGAAGACATTAGAAATGCATCCCGAGATAGAAGCTGCTATGAATTCAGCAATCTATCAACCACTGGATAACATAATAAAATCCCGTCTCCAGTCGATAACCTTATATGATCTTGTCTCGGAAGCAGAAAAGAATAAAGCAGATCAAAGCTTTATGTTCTATATATAAGCATTCCTCACTGTGTTATTGGAAATGGTGATAGAGGACCAAAAATCTCCAACCACGATAGGAAGGAAATCCGTAGGTCCTCTTTCGCTTTATGTAATGCGAAGCAGCCTATTGTACCAAATTAAACATTGTCAGTTAATTGCCCTGCATTCATAGTATAAAGCTTATTAAAGTAACGGAGTAATTCCAGACTATGAGTGCTTACAATTACTGCAGTCCCGGTTTGAGTTACCTGCTTTAATAATTGGATTATCCATAGGGAGTTATCCGGGTCCAGGTTTGCTGTCGGTTCATCGGCTATAATGATCGATGGAGATAGAATGAGTGCTCTGGCGATTGCAATTCTCTGAAGCTCGCCTCCCGATAGTCCGGAAGGAAATTCTTCACTCCTCTCTTCCAGTCCGACCAATTTAAGCAGCTCCATTCCTTTCCTGCGTATATCCTTTATCCCGTTTGTAATATAACACGGCATACAGACATTATCTATTATGTTAAAATTGAAGAGAAGATTTTGCCCCTGCATAATATATCCAATCTTCTCGCTCCTTATCAATGAGAGCTCCTTTTGCTTTCTATCTACAATATTAACATTGTCTATAAAAATAGATCCACTGGTCGGTTTTAGTAAACCGGAAATCATATGAAACAACGTACTTTTACCACTGCCTGACCTTCCTGTTATCCCGATAAAATCCCCTTCCTCTGCATACAAATTGACATTCCTTACTGCATGAAAGTCAGATCCAAATCGTTTAAATTGTTTATTAAGCTCTTTGACTTCTAGTATCATGCTTCGTTGCTCCTTATCAGATAATAGATATCTGCAGAATTTATTTTGATTGCTGCATACAGTGAAGCTGATATTCCTGAAAAAAGCGATATTAATAGCACTTTTCCGTAAATCAAAAGAATATTTTCCCAACGGGGGATCAGAAAAGGCACCTTCAGAATTTGAGCAATATAGTTCTGAAAAGAAAAGAATAATATTCCTGATAGGAAAGCCCCCAGAAGGCAACCCACCGTACTAATGATTGATGCTTCTCCCACAATGATTCGAACAATCCGAATTCTGTTAGCACCAATCGAACGTAATATACCAAATTCCCTTCTTCTCTCGTTGATCGTCATATTACAAATACATAGAAGGGAGAAGATGGTGGATACAGCTAATAATGCATTCAAAATATTACTATAAACTGAGTATTGCTTCAGGTTTTTTGATAATCCATTCAGTATACTGTTAGATTCATAGATGGCTATCTCTGCCGTACCATATTTCTCCGTGATACGATCTCTAA
The DNA here is from genome assembly GCA_023415475.1 of Bacillota bacterium. Classification (GTDB taxonomy): domain Bacteria; phylum Bacillota; class Clostridia; order Lachnospirales; family Lachnospiraceae; genus Mobilitalea. The sequence continues at coordinate 56,379 of JAEZKL010000174.1, forward strand.
CAAATCCGGTATCAAATTCTTCCATGATTTCAACCGTAATCATTGAGATCATATTATCTTTATCACCGACGGAAAAGTAATTCCTCACCACCGGTTTTCTCACCAATTCAAGCGCAGACGTATAATTTATAAAAACCGTATTATCATAACCCATCCCGGTTTTATCCATCTTTGCTGCTACAAGGAATTCTTCACCAAAAAGCCTTGCGACATCACCCGGATTATAATTAAGATTGTTGCCAATGATAATTTGATTTCCATTCAAAGGTGTTTCTGAATTCTTCTTTATCCATGGCTGTATTACATAGTCGGTACCCGGATCGAACGCTATTATTTGTAAAGCGCTGTCACAACACTCACTTTCTGACAAAGTTGCCAGATACATTTGATATGATACTTTTTTGACACCTTCCATCTTCTCGATCTTATCAACCCAGCTCTTGTGAAAATAAACAGTACATGGTTTTCCTAAAAACAAGGCATCCTGTATACTGCTTACATAGTTTCTTGGAACAACGATCATATCTGCACCCATTCTCTCTGAAGCACTGACCATCCCTAACTTCAGGCTCTCTAGCAATAGCGAGCTTGTGTCCAACGTAAAAGCCAGTAGAAATGCAAGAACCAGCATTAAGGAACTGCGTACCGATTGCTTCCTTAGATTTTGATGAATGATACCAATCGTTGATAGCTGCCTTTTTCTTATTCTCTTCGTGTTTTTTTGATTCATGGTCATTTTCTACCCCTGCTATTACTATTTATTTCTTCGTAAAAACATAAATACTATTTCCTAGTGATACTATGATTGCGACAATAGATATCAGATAGATTGCCGGAAAAGAAAAACTTCGACAAACCATCATCTCATTAGCACAGCCTCCGACTAATATGGACGGAATTAAGATAGCAATGATACCTGTCGTTAATCCAAGTATACTGATTGCTATTTTTGCCTGCCAATGCTCCAGCAATTGATATAAGACGCCTAATACAATCAATATCACGCCAATTCCAATTTCGGCTTTCGATGCCCAATAGCATTTCATCTGCATTTTACTCCAATCACAAACCTTAAATAAGGTCTGTGGTCCGATGGCAATGAGAGCCCCGGTAATGAGTAACGAAAGACTGATCAATAACTTATTTTTTATCATAATCCTCCCTTTTGCGCCGATCCGCGAATTTGGGCGGCAGCACAAATTTGCCGATTGAAAAATCTATGATTTTTCAATCTTTCCCCTTGCCTATTTGATCTGCGTCTTAGGATCAATCGGTGCTTCAACCTTCCCGGTGATGTCATCGGGGACACCCTCTAATCGCAGGAAGCTATTTCTCGCTAATTCATCTGCATTGGTATCTGCCTTGATTAAGCCAAGCTCCTTCATATCAAGTATATTACGCGTCAATGCTTTTTCCACTCCGGTTACGGAGGGTAAATACTTATAGGTCTTCAATATCTGTCGATCAATCTCAAAATCTCCAACGAGCCACTCGTTATCTAATTGTATCTGTGCTGCCAGATCTACATTCTGATCAACCCAGGCCGAAGCCTTCTGGATTGCATTCACGACCTTTGCAATCCGATCAGGGTACTTATCCAATGACTCATTGCGTATCCATAGGGAACAGCAATACTCATCCTTTAATAAATCCGAGGTTGCTGAATTAAAAAGCGGAACAGCATCTCCGTCATTAATCAGAATAGTAGCCTGGGGATCACCTATAGCAATCGCATCAACTGCACCGTTTTGTAAGGCAATCGGAAGATCATCCTTCCCATACACAACGAACTCAACCTCCATATTTTCAGCAGTCGAACCGATTCCTGCATTCGCTAATGCCCTCTGTGTAACGATATGCGCGGAGGATGCTAATTGCTGGACTCCTATTTTCTTTCCCTTTAGCCCCTCCACGGATGTAATTCCGGTGTCTGAGCCTGCCAGAACCTGAATACATCCTGTGTGTATACCAAGTACCGTCTTTGCTTCTAAGCCATTATCCAGTGGAGCCAGCATCGCTGCAATTAATCCGAAGGTAACATCAGCCTGCCCTGTGGTCAGCATTTCGGGTCCTGGTGTACTGGAGGTAAGGTATTCGTAATCGACCCCTTCTGTTAATCCCTCAGCCTCATAAAACAGCAGCTGCTTTGCGATATGCAATGGAATAGCGCATAAGCCTGCACTATATAGTATCTTAATTGGTGGTGCTTCATTACTTGCTGTTTGCGTTCCTTCATTGGCTGCTGTTGCTTCAGCCGGGGACACCGCAGCTGAGTTTTCCTTCGTAGATGTTTCTGATGCGTTATTCTTGGCACAGGCTGTAAATGAGGCTAATAGGACCAGGAGTACACACCATATACTAACTATCTTTATTATTTTTCTCATGACTTTCACCCTTTCACTAAAATAACTGTTTACTGAAAACAGAAGCGATTTTATTTTCTGTTACAGATTATATTCCAATTGCTGTGCTTTCCCTGTAAAGTCGAGAAGCTGCAGAATTTTTGACCGAAGCATTAAGAAATCAACACTATCTCTCTTTCGACCGTAATTCTCTCCACGTCCAATATCTACCTTAATAATCTGCTCAATCTTTGCCGGGCGTGGTGTCATTACAAGGATCCGATCGCTTAAATATATTGCTTCGTCGACATCATGGGTAACCATGATCATCGTCGTTTTTCGTTCCTTCCAAAGTCTCAATATCTCATCCTGCATATTCATTCGGGTAAAGGCATCCAAAGCACCTAGCGGCTCATCCAGCAATAACACCTTGGGATTGTTTACTAACGCCCTTGCAAGACTGGCTCTTTGCGACATTCCACCGGACAGCTGATGTGGTAACGATTTCTCAAATCCGCCGAGGCCTACCAGCTTGATAAACTCATTTACCTCCTTTTTATTCTCCTTATATACATGCCTCATTTTGAGACCATAGGCTACATTTTCATAAATTGTCAGCCACGGAAAAAGTGTCGGATCCTGAAACACTAAGCCACGCTCATGACTCGGTTGTTCAATTATCACATCATCCAGTCTTATCTCACCTGTCGTCGGTGCATTCAGACCTGCCACCAATCTCAAAAAGGTTGATTTCCCGCATCCGGAGGGACCGATCAGGCAGATAAATTCTCCGGCTTTAATTTCAACATTCAGATTACTTAAAGCTACTACTTTTTCACCATCCAAACGAAAAAATTCCTTACTTATATTCCGGGCACTGATGGAACCGGATGCCTTATTTAAAGAGCTCATACTGGTTTTTAACTCCTCTGTCACTACCATTTGATTACTCCCTTCTGCCAGCCTAGTAGTTTATCTCTTATTCTGAATTGTAAGGTTATGAACAGATAACAGAAGCCTGCAATGATAATCAAGCCTGCATATACATTCGGATAGGACAGCATTTCCTTCTGCCAGTTGATGTACCATCCGATGCCTGACTTACAACCCAGCATTTCTGCAGCCATTAAAGCAACAAAGGAACTACAGGTTGCATTAAAGAAGCCGAGAAACATGGAGGGAAGTGCATAAGGGATAGCTACCTTGAATAGATTCTGAAGCTCCGATGCACCCAGGGTTGAGGAAACTTCAAAATAGGATTTCTGTACACTCTGAATACCGGAGCTGGTTAATATTGTGATCTGGAACCAGACACCAAAAGCAATCAGGAATATAGCAGCACCACGGGGAGTCGGAAAAGCAATCAATGCCAATGGAATCCATGTGGAGGAAGGAATTGGTCCCAGGATTCGTATCATCGGATAGATCCAATAGCTCCATTTTTTACTCCAACCCACTAAAATCCCCGTGATAATACCAAGTACTGCACCAATCACTAATCCCCCTATTAAAAGCCGGAAGGAGCTTCCTACACAGGTTAACAAGAATTTATAATCTACTTTAAAGACATTTAGGACCCTATTCAGGCTCGGAAAATAAATCTGCGGAAGCCAAAGAAGCTTGACCGTAATGATATTTAACACATTTAAGAAAGTAAAGATGCCCCCGATGAACCATGACTGGTGTGCATACCGCTTTCTGAAATCTGCATAAAATAATGCCAGTACGAATAGTAAAACCGTGATCACGGTTCCAAACAGGAGGACATTCCTAAAATTAGTCAGTTCCCTGTATTTTGCTTCCTGATGATTCGGTATCAATATATCTGCCAACAGGGTTGCTACAATCGCAATCACCGGTATGACCGTTCGATAATCAAAGTTTATTTTCAATTTGCTCTTGTTGGTTGTCATCTCAGTCATAGGTGCGCTCCTTTCTCGTAAAGATATATTTTTTATAGAAGCTGGAGATTCTTGATAAAGCAGCCTCAATGGTTCCCTGGTACTGTAGGACAATCATATCATGATGATTTAGTATCTTTTCCGATTGACCACCGATTTTCTTAACAAGGACAATCTGGCAATCTGCAATCACCTTAATTTTCTCTCTAAGCAGCTCTTCCTGATGCTCGCCGCAGTGAGTGTTAAAAGCACAAGGCCGCTCCTCTATATATTTGATTTCATCCCTCTCCTGATCGATTTCAACAATGATAAATTGTCTGCTCCCCCCAAAATGCTCTGTGACATGAATCCCATCCGTCGATCCAATTGCAATCCTATACTTCATAGCTCCTCCCTAATACCAGAATCTGCTTTTTTCATAGGTTGTGGTATTAAATAAATCGGTAGATAAGTATCGTTCTCCGGTATCCGGTAAAATAGCTACTATGGTCTTCCCCTTATTCTCCTGACGATTCGCAATTTTAGCTGCTGCGAAGGCGGCTGCGCCAGAAGATATTCCAACGAGTAAGCCCTCTTCCCTCGCAAGGACTCTGGAGGTATCAATCGCCTCTTCATTCCATACCTTATATATTTCATCTACAACTCCAAGATCTAATATGGAGGGTACAAAGCCAGCTCCGATTCCCTGTATTTTGTGGGGACCGGGATTCCCACCGGATAACACCGGAGATGCCGCAGGCTCAACAGCAATCACTGTAATATCCGGATTTTTTTCCTTTAGATAGGCTCCTGTTCCGGTAACCGTCCCACCCGTCCCAACACCGGCCACAAGGATATCCACCTTACCCTGGGTAGCTTCCCATATCTCCGGGCCGGTTGTCTTCTTATGTATCTCCGGATTGGAGGGATTATTAAATTGCTGGAGAATGATACTGTTCGGTATCTGGATGCTGAGCTCCTCCGCTTTTCGTATTGCTCCCTTCATTCCTAATGTACCCGGCGTTAATATAAGCTCCGCTCCCAGAGCCGTGAGAAGGCTGCGCCTTTCTATACTCATGGAGTCAGGCATTGTGATAACAAGCTTATAACCTTTTGCTGCTGCTACAAATGCCAGACCTACACCGGTATTACCACTGGACGGCTCAATGATTGTAGTCTCTCTGTTTAAGATGCCCTTTTCCTCTGCATCCGTTATCATGGAATAGGCTATTCTGTCCTTAACACTGCCCAATGGATTAAAATACTCCAGCTTGAACAGCAAATCGGCTTCCTTGATTTTAGCCAGCTTTTTAAATTTCTCCGGTCGTAATATAGGGGTATCTCCGATTAACTCTGTCAAATTATTAACTAAGACGCTCATGTAATCCCTCCATCCATCAATGATTAATAAATTTGTGCTTCCTTGATATTGTCCTTCGGATCTTCTTCATACCAAGTCTCACTTAAGGGTAGCTTTATATTCGAAGAAACATTTTTCACAAAGTTAGTGTTCTTCAGAACCTTAACTGCTTTCCTTGCCAACTCGAAAGCCCCGGAATAACCCATGTAATTAAATTGTTGGCCGAATAGCGGTATGTTAGGAATCCCCAATTTTGATACCCATCCATTGGCGTTCATATGGCCGATATACAGATCCGGCTTCAGCTTATTTAACAAGTTCAGCTCTTCAGCCGGTTGACCTGCTGCAACCTCAATGATTAATTCCTGATTATCCATATCCTCCAATATTTCTTCTACAAAGCGGTCTACATTATGAGCTTTTACTCCTACCAGCTTCATACCTAAGGACGCGAAGAATTCTGCTGTCGTTAATATCCTTGTCTCCCCTCCCCCAACAAAGACACTCTTTCCTTCTAGGGCTTTTTTCAAGGGCTCTAAGGCTTCCTTCAATTGCTGGTTCTCGAAGCGGATCAGCCGCTCGGCCTCTTCCTCTAGCTGAAAGCGTTCCGCAATCAGTCGCACCCATTGATTTGTATTTCTAATACCGATTGGCAAAGTATCGATCAAGTAATCCGTACCAAATCGTTCTTTCAGATGACCCAACAGATAATCATCGTGTGTTGCACAGATGCTGACATTCAGAGCGGCCTCTCCAATATGTGCGATATCCTCTATGGATGCATGTAAAGGAAGCACACGAGGAAGCAGTCCCAGAGCACTTACCAGCCTGGCAAGCTCCACCTCGTCACCGTTACTGTTTGAACCCACATTAAAAATATTTACCGTTCTGCTGATTTTGTATCTCTGCGCTGCATCCCTCTCCTCGATCGGCACAACCTGCTCATATTGCTTAATCGGTTCCACCAGATGTCGTAGTACACCGTGATATGCAGAATCATATCCGGAAGCAACAAATTTACTTTTAAAGCCTTCGCAATGAACCGGAACAATTTTTGCAGAGATTCGGCCATTTAAATCGTTTACCAAAGAGTCAATGTCGTCACCAATAATTCCGGGGACACACCCGTTTGCAATAATAATGGCTTCCGGATGATATTCCTTTTCTGCGTACAGAATCGCCTTACGTAGTTTATCGATGCCTCCCTGCACCACATCATTTTCATCCATATTCGTATGAAGCCATACAAACTCCTCATCCGCTTTTCCCTTAGATGCCCGCATTGTTTTACGAAGCCCTCCCGAGCCCACAAAGCCTGAGCAGCAACCAAGAGGTGAGTGTATGATCATTACAACATTGGTAAAGCTACTGACAATACCTACAGCAAGCATTAATTGACACCCACCGCTTTGTGAGAATTTTCTATCCTGCAGCTGAGCGCAGCCGGATTGGATACCATCCTTCAGCTGCCTGCAGGAGCCGCAAAAGGCGGAGCAGGAACCGATTCGCTCTTCTCTAGTAGGCGGAGCATCCGAAATCAAAAAATGATATGATAAAGTATCTGGGTATTTGGACATATGCAACCTTCCTCCTTCTCTCTTATTATCTGGCAGCTACCAGGTTCGATAATAAATCTTCGACCAAGGATAAACCTCCGGAAAATCCGGTATATCCTTTATTCAGAACCACTCTATTGCTGACCGGAAATGCTACGGCTAAGAAGCCTGCCCCTAACTTTTCAGCCAATCCCCTCTCTATCCCTGTTCCTATCACATAGGATGGTCCTAGAGCATCGTAATATTTATGATTCTGATTGAGTGGCCAGCTCTTTCTAATTTCTTTCAAAATAATCCCTGCATTCTGTTCAAAATTAATAATTGGCTTGGTTTCTGAATTGATGGCATCAAATTTCACCAGATAGCTCTGCTGTTCCTCCTGATCGATATCATTGATCGAGGTGAAATGTGGAATCCACCCTAAATCGTTGGCAATGAAGCGGGTAAGCGAAAATGCATAATAGCTGTCTGCTACGATAAGAGCATATCTTTGAAAATCAATGTCTGAGTAAATATCAACGATGCGTTCGAAAAAGGTGTAATAGATTTCTTTTTCTTTCCTGATCACTTTATGAATCAGCAATTCATCAATATTGAGTGCTTTACCGATCACCTTCAGGAACTCTTCGGTACCGGTTGGTCCGATGGGCAGATCAGCCTGTATATAGGGAATACCATGAAGATGCTCGAAGGTTGTCGCGGGCGCCACACCCGTCTTCGAAGATAACACAACATTGAGAGCAGCCCTTCCATATTCACGGATTGCTGCAATACTTTCTCCCGTTCCGAAGAAGGTATTCACCTTAACTCCGATTAAGCCAAGCAAACGCTTTATTTCATCCAGATTTCCCCGATAAAATACATCATGACCCGGAACGACCCCCAGAATATTGATGGTCTTCTCTTCCTTAATTTCAGATACCTCAATTACCTGTGATATGATAGCGTTCATTACCGCATCATAGCCTTTAAAGGTATTACCCAAAAATCCCGGAGTACTTGCTCCGATTACCTTCCTATCTTTAAATCTTCTAGCAACTCCAACCGCGTCATCACCGATAATCTCAACCTGACAACCGGTAACTACAATATATAAGTCAGCATCAAGGATTCTGAGGGAATTCTCTATCTGCTCCTCCAGTCTTGCTTCCCCGCCAAAAACAATATTGTTTTCTGAGATATTCGAGGTAGGTATCATGGTTCCTCCACAATACCCGGTCCCACGGTAGCCGCTTGCCAGGTTATAGGTCCCCGACAATGCGGCAGCACATCCCCCTGGAGCGTGTACAATCGGAACTACTCGTGGGATACCGGCAATCGTGGTCAATGCTCCCCCCAAAGCACATGAAAATTTCGCCCGTTCTATAAAATCAGCCAAAATGATTCCTCCTTTTCTATCTTGCTCACACTAATTCTACATTCTGCATCTTCAATGCAGCACAACGCTTGGAAGAACAAGGAGTTTGCTCCACTTGGCAAACTTCGCAGCTTCTTCCTAAGTGAATGAAAATTCGCTTTGTGAAACGTTCTTTTCTTCACACTATATACCTGCCTGATTTCCTCCCAACACAACGCCGGTCTCAAGCTGAAGCAGCTGATTTCCCCAGGCTGCCGCCCATTCACGGAGCTCTGCCACTTCCATAGGCGCCGGTATGGTTGATTTTTCATGAGCTGCAATTCTCTTCGCCAGCTCTATATAGATTTTTGCCTGTTCGGAATCAGGTGCAGCTTCAATTGTGGTCTTTCCTTGCAATTCACTTTGAGTTACTGTGACGGAACGCGGGACATACTGCATAATCTGTGTATGCGTTCGCGCTGCAAAATCGTCAATGATATCCTTTGCATAGGGTTTATTGATTGAGTTTGCTATCACTCCCCCCAGCAAGGCACCCCCTGCATTTGAATATTTCTGGATTCCTTTGAACAAATTATTGGAGGCATATACGCTCATAAAATCGGAGGAGGATACAGTGAATACATGCTCTGCAATTCCTTCCCGGATTGGTACAGCAAAGCCTCCGCAGACAACATCACCAAGCACGTCATAAATAACAATATCAAGCTCCAGCTCCTCAAATATATTCTGCTGCTTGAACAATTGAACCGCTGTGATTATGCCACGTCCTGCACATCCGACACCGGGAGCAGGTCCTCCAGCCTCAACACAATAGATGCCGTTATACCCCTGGAACAGAACCTCACTTGCTTTTACCGTGCTCTTCTCACGTAAGGTATCAAGAACCGTCGGAATGTACTCTCCATTGCGTAAGGTGTTCGTAGAATCGCTCTTTGGATCACAACCTAATTGCATGACCTTATATCCCAGCTTAGATAAAGCGGCACTGATATTGGAGGTTGTAGTCGATTTTCCAATTCCTCCTTTCCCGTATATTGCAATCTGTTTCAGCTTCTTGGCCATTTCTTTATCTTCCTTTCCTCTTGATAATATTGGATATGGCATCCTCTACATAGCCTTTGAACACGTAGGTCATCAAATGCTTCTCCGTCAGTATCTGTTGTGCTCCCATACCAATCTGACCTACAATCACATAGTTGCAATCCTCAAGTCTTTCGGCCGTTTGAAGCAATGCCCCCAAGGTATGCTCTCCTCCATTACAGGGTGGTTCCACTTCTCTAAGTTCAATAAAACGATAGCTGTCATTCTCAATTTCAACAATGCTGTATCGTCTGCAATGACCGAAGTGTTCATAGACAACCTTTCCGTCCTTCGTAGCTACTGCGATTCGTTGTTTCATAAAGCCTCCTAATCAACCGTGAGAAAACGTCTCCTTAAACACTGGTTTTCTTTGGTATACCTCTTCACTGATTTCCTTTCCACCGGGTATTCCGATTGCATCTGCCCTGCATCTTTGGCAATGCCTGAAGACATCAATATATTCCTCAGCCTCCCTGCGAGCCCCATCAATATCACTGCAACCGGGTTCCCGGTAGTGCGCCATTTTGTTCTGGGGAATTAACGGAATAATGTTATAGATGGTCGCACCGGCGTTACTGACCGCCTTGGCGATCTCTTTAATATGATTTCGATTTAATTCCATAATCAAAACAGAATTAACCTTAATGGTCACACCGGCCTCAGCCATTTTCTTTATTCCTGACAGTTGATTACGTATTAGAATTTCAGCCGCTTCCTCTCCTTCATAAATTGACCCATGGTAATGTATCTTTGATACGATTTTCGCTAATATTTTAGGATCAACTGCATTTACCGTAACCGTCAAGGTATCGATGCCGACCTCCAGCAGCTCTTCGGCCCTTTCCTCAAGAAGAAGACCGTTGGTGCTCATACATTTTAAAAGCTCCGGGTAGCGCTCCTTCACCAGGCGAAAGGTATGAATCGCATCATCAGAAGCTAATGTGTCACCGGGACCGGCAATTCCGGCCACGGTAATATCAGGGCATAATGCGATAGAATGTTCAATGATACCCAGAGCTTCCTCCGGCTGCAGAATGGATGCTGTTACACCGGGACGCAGCTCATAGCTATTGATTTGCCGATCGCAAAAATTGCATTGAATATTGCAGTGCGGGCATACCGGCAGATGAATTCTTCCTTTGTTATTCCTTGCTCCGAAACACGGATGTATCTCCTTCACTCGTGCAGCCTTATACATTGCTCCAACTCCCCTCATTGATTTATAAAGTTACATACCGAAACCTCTATTTATATAGTCAGTTTTGCTTATTTAGTTTTATTCTCAGCGATTGCATACTTAGTAGCTAGGGCTTTATAATTTGGATCTGTTCATTCGAATTTTTTGATAAATCCAATATTTTTATCTGCTCCGGTATTACCTTATAGATATTTTTACTTCCTTCTTCATACAAGGCATTTGGTCTTCTTTCAAGTAGCTTTGCTCTTCCTTGTTCATATTCGGAGCCGGAAAGCTTCTTTGCACTGCCATAGATTGTTATGTTCGTATAATTAGGAAGTGTCTGATTTTCATGTTGGGAAAGAATTGCTACATGGTCATTGTATTGAAGCTGCTCTACTTTCTTCGATGTATTGGAGGTTGCAAAATAGAAGATATAGCCATCGAAATTGTATCCTCCGATTGTTCTCATATCGGGCAGGTTATTTTGATCGACCGTAGCCAACACAATCGATTTACTGTTTTTTAGGTATGTAATAATATTCTCGAGAAGTAATGCCATCCTATTATCCTCCTTTAATAAATACTATAAATGCGATCTTTACTGTGCAGATTCCCTTCGCTCTGCCAATTCTTAATAATTTATGTCTATTCATCATTATGTAATCCCCTATCGTCCTGATTAACTAAACAACAGCTTCCATCTGCTTGAATGGTAACAAAAAAGGCCTTGGACCTATTCGCGTCCAAAACCTCTAGTTGACCAGTCAGTTTTGTATTACATTTCCCACTAATAATTTATGAATTTCCTTCTGTTTCCGTCAGCGAATTCTTATCTTCTCGTTTCTTTCTAACTGTAATAGCTTACCATCCTGTACAATTACGGTTAGTGATCCGTATTGAATCGTTTCCAGGAGCTCAACTATCCTTTTTAAATCCTGTTCCCTTATTATATTCTTATGTATGGAATTGCTATCTCTCTCCAATTAACATCCCTCGCTTTTCATTAAAGGCAGAGTTAGAATTTAGGAACTACAGCTCCCTCAAAGGTGTCATTGATATATTCCTTGATTGCATCGCTTTTAAGAACCTTCAGCAGCGCCTCTATATCTTCTCTGTTCTCATTTCCTGATTTGACAGCTATCACATTACCGAAGGTCTCTGCCGCTACCGAGTCTTTATCCTCTACTGCAATGGCATCTGTGGCGACATTAAGTCCGGCTTCGATCGCATAATTGCCATTAATTACTGCCAAATTAACATCTTGTAGGGAGCGAGATAATTGCGCCGCCTCGATTTCGACTATATCCAGATTCTTGGGATTTTCTACAATATCATTTTTTGTCGCTTTCAAACCAATTCCCACAGTAAGCTTTATCAGTCCCTGGGCCTCCAACAATAGTAGTGCTCTGGCTTCATTGGTTGCATCGTTGGGAACAGCAATCTGGTCACCCTCTGCCAATGCTTCCAGTGAAGCTGTTTTACCCGGATATACTCCAAACGGTTCATAGTGAATAATTCCTGCAGAAACCAATTCTGTTTTGTTTTCTTCATTATATTGACTCAGATAAGGTTGATGTTGAAAATAATTGGCATCTAAATCTGCTGCGTCCAGCGCTACATTCGGCTGCACATAATCCGAATACTCAACAATTTCCAGTTCATATCCCTCCTTCTTTAAAAGCTCCTTTGTCTGCTCCAGGATTTTAGCGTGGGGTGTCGTACTTGCGCCTACCACTAATCTCGTAATCTCTCCATCCTTCTTGCTACAGCCCGTGAATAAAACTCCCAGCATAGTCACCAGCAATAATGTTGTTAGTACCTTCTTCATGATATTTCCCTCTCTTTCATTTATTTCAATGCCTCCTCTAGTTTATTATCATGCTAGATTCTCATTGCATTGATCTTATTATGGAGTCCACCTTTTCATGATATTATTCAATATATGATGTCAGGCTCGTTTTAATTCATACTATTTCTATATGTATTGTATGTATTGAAGATTATTGATAGTATATTATAGTGATAATTTATTGTCAACATTATTTTTTACTTTATTATTAACTTTTTTACAATAAAAGTGAACCGTGTTTCAATTGATACTATAAACCCCAAAGTGGATAAAAAATGGGGCTGTCGCACTAAGTAATTAGTGCGCAGCTCCTTTTCTGAGCATAAAAATAAATCCCATACTTCGAAAAGTTTGGGATTTATGGTAAAATATTAGCATGCGAATACAAAATATCTTACATAAAAATTATACAGTGAATCAGCGTTTTATTCAATTAAAACTTCCATTAAATATCGATTGTATGATACCAAAGAATGATTCGGAGCGTTTGCGGAAAATCAAGCAACACCACGTCAGATGCTGAAGATTGTACTCTATTCTTACATGAATCATAATTATTCATCACGAGCTATGGAAACATCCTGCCATCGTGATATTAACTTCATGTACCTTCTCGAGAATTCACCAAAACCAGACCACGCAACATTTTCCAGATTCAGAAGCATACACTTTGCACCATGTTCTGAGCGAATATGGCCGAAATGGCAAACTTTCTTCATGACATTGGTGAAATATCTTGAGAAGCCATATTTATTAATGGTGCCAAGATTGAAGCCTATTCTACAAAAATGAGCTGCGCACTTGCGGTATATTAACCGCTAGTGCGGCAACTCCTTGGTTTATTTTGCTTGAAACCTGGCAGTAAAATTCTATTTTACTACAATCTTAAATACTACTTTCTTGGTCTTTTTGCTATACAGAGTCACGGTTGCGTGAATCAAAGCTTCTCCCTTTCCCTTCGCGGTAATCACTCCGTTCTCATCCACGACTGCCACCTTTGTGTCGGAGCTGTGGAAGGCTACGCTAACCCCTCCAAGGGCAGGATTACTGGTTTTATCTCCGATATTCTTTACCAGTTCCAGAGTAGCCGGAAGCTTTACTGTGATTTTAGCAGTGCTGTTCGTGCTGTTTCCTGTGGAAAGCTTTGATTTATCCACGGTAACATGAATCTGGTTTCTTAAGGAGGTAATCTGATTTGCTCCAGCTTCCTTCGGTAATATTGCATAATCAGAGCAATGCAATAGATTGATGGTGATATAACCATCCTTATCTACGGTATAACGCGAGCTGTGAGGCATGGTTTCCAGCTTACCTGTCTCCGGATTATAGTGATACAGATATATCCTATCTCCCGGCTCTATTCCATACTGATCGCCCACATAGATCCTGACACTGGCCTCTGAAGGTAGAATTCCTTCATGTCCAAAGTTAATTACCAGCCCTTTGGCTTCCTCCTCGGCATTCTCATTCAACAATTGCCCAACCTCTGAATCCTCGATTGCTTGGAGGGTCAGTGACAGATTTACATCCGTAAGCTCGTTATCCGAAGCTGCAAGATTATCTGCTTCAAAGGTCCAGCTATACATCTCCCTGCCCTTCTCATCTGCAACCGATAATGTTATATCCTTACCGGATTCCCTCGCAGCTTCCAGAAGCTTCTGATCCAGCTTAATATTTGAGATATTAATATTCTCCTGAGAATGTACGCTCTCCGGTATGGTGAGCGTAATTCTTGCTTCCGGTAAATCGCTATTCCTAATCGCTTCTATTAATCCTTCTGAGGCTATGGGTATCTCAAGACTCAGAGGTTCATTTGAATTATTTGCTTCTGCTGCTGTCCGAATGCTCTCTGTCGGTAATTCTATGGAAATATCAAGAGCTTTATTCTCTTCATTATTGGAAATGTTGATTTTCCCCTGCCCATCGATACCTTTAATATCCATATCTAATTCAACAGAGGGAACAGGAGTTGGCTCCGGGATAGTAGTCGGCTCAGGGGTAGGATCCGATGTTGGAGTCGGACTTGTTCTTATAATGTTAAAATTAATTTTGATTGAGCCGGTGTAGAATGATCTATTCGGCGTTGATATTGTCAATGTATAATTTCCTGCATTGGTCGGTGGTTTTGATCTGTCATAGGGATTCCCACTATTATCTGTACCGGTGTAAAGATACTTAAAATCTCCTTTATAATTATCCGCTACAGGAGTACCCATATAACCTTTCCAGGGGGTGCCGTCGTATTCCCTGTCTGCAGCGGTTATTCCTGTAATATTCACAGGCTCAGCATCAGCTATTATTATATTATATTTATACGTAGTGTCCTCATAGTAAATATTATCCTTATACTCTATTGTTACTGTACTTGAAGCTCCATACTCAAACTTACTCCAATCATATACTATGTCCATACCTATATTATCAAACACATCCAAAGATTCATATGCTTCCTTGAACAAATTGCCAGTAATAGTAATCGTTCTTTTAGATGGTCTATCATAAAATGCTTCTTTAAGGGGCTGAGAAATAACATAGAAAGTTCCCGGTGGAAAATAATCTGGATTATTTATATCTATTGTTTCTTCTGTAGCTCCATCGTATTTAGCCTTGTTAATTGTAAGCTTCGTACTTTTACTGGTGGTCATATGACCTTCTCCATCGGATATTACACAATAAAATACATAAGTGCCCGGAATAAGATCTCTGTCGGAATCATTAAGATCTTTTGGGATTGAAATATCTTTACTCGTAGCTCCTTCAACAGGGTGCAGATCATCATTCATATACCATTGAAAGCTTATGGCACTACCCGAAACCGATACTGCCTCCACAGAAAGGTCCGCATAATGTGCATTTGCGGCTTTATTATAATTTACCGTTACGGTCTCAACCGGTTGCTTTGTTATCGTGATTGCACTCTCTTCTGCTGCATTGCTAACCTGCCCCGGCATCCATGGAAGCACCATACAAAGTACCAGAAACAGACTGATAAACTTCCTACTCCTTAGTTTCATAAACATTCTTTCCTCCTTTATTTTTCTTCTCCGCTTTCTACCATTTTGAAGATTTCCTCCAGGCTAAGATTTGGTCCTTGCTCCCAGTATATTCGGACTCCATCCGTCATAGGACGAGGCAAAAGAGTCCACCTATTTAGCCGTGCAAAGGAACTATCCTCCCTCAACAACCTTGTAATATCAAGTAAGATTAAATTACCGTTGCTGAGTTCTATATCTAATGTACAGTTATCTAGTGTGTCCACACGGACAATTCTTGCCATAGCTCACCTCATTCCTTCTCATGGACTTTAAACATCCACACTGGTAAATAATAACAAAAAGAAATCGGTCTTGTGAGTACTGTTAAGAAATCTTAACAGCAAACAGCAAAGACCGACTTTTGTATGGGTTACTTTTCACCCATAATATGGTATACTGATTCAAGATACGAGTGGGGGTGACGAGATGAAAAAAGTAAAGCTTTTGATGATCGAGGATGAAGCGGATGTTCTTCATATCAACCGAGAATATTTTGAGGGTAAGGGCTATGAAGTGCTCTGTGCAGGGACCCTTAACCAGGCAGGGTTTCTTCTGGAGGAGCATAACCCCGATCTAATTCTGCTGGATGTGATGCTGCCGGATGGCTCAGGCTTTGACTTTTGCAGCAAAGCTCGTCCTAAAACTAACGCCCCCATTATCTTCCTGACCTGCAGAGGTGAGAATGATAGTGTGGTAAATGGCTTGCTACAGGGTGGAGATGATTATGTCACCAAGCCCTATGATTTAAATGTACTGAACGCACGGGTGATAGCCCAGCTTCGCCGGGCGGGCATCATGACGGCAGGACGAATTGAACTGCCCCCTCTTACGATTGATTTTCTGTCAGGAGAAGCGACCCTGGACGGGGAGCATATCAGCCTTACACAGAAGGAGCTGCAGCTTTTGGGATGCTTTGCCATATTTGCGGGGCGACGGCTAAGCTATGATGATATCTACCGCCGAGCCTGGGGCGGAGACTCTCCCGGTGCCTCCCGAACCATTGCCGTTCATGTGGCCAATCTTCGTAAAAAGTTGAAGATGGACGAAAATGGATGGTTTGAGCTGGTCAACTCAGGAAATGAAGAATATACCTTCAGTAAGATCCGTTACTAGTGTGAATGATAGAAAAGCATAATTCACACTCAGAAGTTTGTGCCTGCGTAACCAAAGTGTAAAGGACACTCTTGGCACAAACTAATTCAAAGGAAAGGCCTGTTTGGTAATGTGAAGAAAGCAGAGGTTCCCTTGCCCTCCACGCTCTCAATCCAGATCCTTCCCCCGTGCTGCTCCACGATATACTTACAGATATAAAGACCCAATCCGGTACCGGTATCCTGACCGGTGCCGGATTTTTTACTATTATGATTGTATCGTTCAAAGATGTGAGGAAGCTGCGACTGGCTGATCCCGGCACCGGTATCGGAAACACAGACAAGGATATGGCTATCTTCCCGCCGAGCAGACACAGTAATCAGACCATTTACCGTAAAACGCACCGCGTTGGAAATTAAATTAATAATGACCTGAGAGATCCTTGCCGGATCTGCATTGACAGCCTCCATTCCACTTTCCATGTGGATTTCAAGTCTGTTTGAGTTTTTGTTCAACACGGGATAATGGGTTTGGATTGCCCTGTGTATGATTTCATCCATATAGCAGGGTATCCGATCTATGGCCATACGCCCTTCCTCTATTCTGGTAATATCAAGAGTCTGTCCCACCAATAATGAAAGGCGCTCCGCCTCAGAAGAAATAAGCTGCATCCTGCGGGATACCTCTCCTGCATCCAGCTCACCGGGCTGCTCCGCTAGCTGCCGTGTAGTTTGTGCATATCCGGACATCACGGTAAGCGGTGTTTTAAACTCATGAGAGACATTTCCCAAAAATTCAGTCTTCATCCGGTTCAGTTCTTCCAGCACATACTTTTCCGCTTCCAGCTTATGCTCTGCTTCTCTGGCTTCAGCCAGCACCCTATTGTTCATGAGGCATAGGGAGACTGTCTGTGCCAGCACAAAGACCAGCATGGCTGTTTCTAATATGGGAAGGTTGGGGTGGTTGCCGAATAAATCACTATATATCAGGATATCGCTGAAGGCTGCAAGATAGAATACTGCTATACCATACAGGGCAGCACTTTGCTCCTTTGTGGGAAAGCGTATTGTAAAAAACAGTCCCAATATACCGGGAATACAACATAGAAGCAGCACCACCTGATAATAGATCAGTACCGAGGTATAAAAAAGAGCATCTCCAAACAGCACACAGACACCGTAAGCCATAGAGCTGATGATTGTTGTATATCTAATCGTCTGCAACCATCTGCTTAATTTAAACTGTCCGAGATATAAGGAGAGAAAAATAGTAAGTAAAACCATAGTCAGGTATTCCAGCATAAATGACAAATTTCCCGGTATCGGAAATAATGTCCATGCCTGACTTTGCAGACATTCCCGTATTGCTATGACAGAACAGGCTATGGCGAAATATAGAGTTGCTTTAGCTTTAGAAAATAGGAAATAGATACTAAAGAGCAAAACAGCCGAGCCTAAAAACACACCTGTCACCAACAACCCCCTGATCTGACCAAAAGACGGCATATCCTGACCCGTGGATTTCTCTATACTCAGCTGTGCGAGAGTTGCTCCTCTTTTGGCATGGTAGAACTGAGCACTGTGCAGGATAATATCCATTTCCCCGTTTACAGGAGCTGCATGACAGATGATGTGGTTTTCCCATACCTCAGTACTCTGCTTTGTGGTTCCAAGTTCGCCGGTTTGTCCAACCAAAGCACCATTTACATAAACCCGCATGGCATGGCGACCATTAAGCTCAAAGCGCAAGGTATATACCTCACTATGATCTGACATCTTTAGAACAAATCTCTGTGAGAGGTAATCCTCCCGTTGTTCACCAAAGCGGCTAATACTTTCAGCTACAGCGATATCGGTTTGTCCCGGCATAAGATATGTATTGGGATAATAGACACTCCCAGGCTCAAGGCGGGCAACAAAAGTCTCCCAGTCCGTAATGCCGGTTAGGTCGTATATTCCGTCTTGCTCCGTGATTATAATATTTTTTATCTCTTTTTCTGTAGCCCAAGGAACCCTTACAAGAGTCATAAGCGCAGCTATGGTAAGACATGCCGCTAACATAATAAGTAGTAGCCTATATCTTTGAATTGTGTTCCATATACGCATGAACTTTGTTTTCTCTCCCATAGATGATTCTCCTTTGCACAACCCCATACACAAAGTCTTTTTTCTCATGATACTCTCACGATCACTTTACAGGATTTCGGACTATATTCACCAAAAACGGTACTTTACAATATAGTATTTTTCTAATGTTTGCTTATCATTAGATTTCTGACGATCTGTGTGCTTCTAATTAATTCTTCCACTTCCGTATATTCATCACAGGAATGGACACTATTCATTGCATTCGAGATAACAAGTCCTTCGATACCCTTTGTTGCAAAGACATTATGATCACTTCCTCCAAAGGTCTTTATAAATTCCGCAGTAAGACCTGCTTTTCTACATGCCTCACGATAGCGCTCTGCTGTCTTACCATTAAGCTTGGTCTCATATGCGATACAATTAATAGATTCCTCCCAATCAAGGGAAGCACCGGCTTGTTCCGCTTCTCTGAAGAACAATGCTTTTATCTCTTCCAGGCAGCCAAGTGCCTTGTCATGTTGAAAGCTTCTTATCTCACCCTCAACCTTGCAGCTTTCGGGAATGATATTGGTTGCCGCTCCACCCGAGATTGTTCCGATATTAACCGTAGTATCCGAATCAACCCTGCCAAGCTTCATCTGATTGATTATTTTCGCGGCAATAGCGATGGAATGAATCCCCTCCTCCGGCGAAAAACCGGCATGTGCCGCCCGTCCCCGAACAACTGCCGTGAAGGAAAGAATACTGGGTGCCGTATAGGCTGCCCGCCCGACCTTTCCACTGAGATCCAGTACATATGCTTCTTTTGCTTTTATATTAGAGAAGTCAAACACACAGCTTCCCTTTGCATAGACCTCTTCCGCAATCGGAAATATGACTTCTATACTTCTGTGTGGAGCTCCTTCCTCGCGGAGGCTGCGGATTGCTTCCAGGATGCTGACGAGTCCGGCAACGTCATCGGCGCCTAACACCGTATTTCCTGCGCCGGTAATACGACCATCCGAATGCAGTACTGCCTTTTTACCCGTGGCAGGAGCTACAGTATCCATATGCCCTGAGAACAGGAGCGGCTCACCGACTATTTTACCCGGTAGATAACCATAAAGGTTTCCACAATCGCTTCCATAAAAGCCTCCTGCTTCATCTTCCGTCACCGAAAATCCGATACTTTTTAGTTTAGTCTTTAATACATCAGCTATTTTCCGCTCTCCGAAGGAGGGAGAATCAATCGCCACCAATTCTGTAAATTCGGAAATGAGCCTTTCTTTATCAATCATACTCGCACCGCCTCACTATTATATGAAATACTCAATTGACTTCTCAGGGGTTATTCTGGTATTCGTATTATAGATTAACATTGCTTCTCTTCCCTGCACCTCACCCAGAGAATAGAAACTGTTGTCCTCTCTGTTTATGATCTCGATTTTTATCTTACGGTTCATTTTCTTCGGATAACCTTCGACTCCTATGATGTTCACATCATCCACAGGTTCCTCCCAGTCATAGGGGTCAAACAGGTATAGGTAGTCGCCCTCGATATCGGTCAGCAGCACATAATGCTTAGTTTCACCCAACCATACACAGATGATTACCGCACCACCCTGCTGCAGGCATTCCGTTATCTTACTGTTCTGGTGTACCCAAACCTTTTCATCAATGACAAGCTCTGTATGGATCGGATAATTCTTGGTTTTAGCGAATTCATTAAACCAGTTTGACAAAAACATCATAGCCATCCGTGAGGTTCCCCGCTTACCGAATTCTCCGTTATGATCATACAGATCCAAGGTGTATAACGTAATGGTTTTGATAATCTCCGGAAGAACCTCTTCCCTTTCATATAAATATCGAATTGCATTGATCAATGTTGTAGGTCCACAATCGAATTCTGATGTCTGATAATTCAAAATATTCTTCAAGAACTAACCCCTTTCCTACCCTTACTCATCGCTTACCTGTCTGATGCCAGTAGGTCTAACCCGCTGGCAGTTTTTATTATTTAAATTTTTTAAGTTCAGTCACAATATTGGTTACAGCCTTTTGGACAATTTCAGGCTGTGTTGCCAGATTGATTCGAACAAACCCTTTATAATTTGCTCCGAACCACTCTCCAAAGTCTACTGCAAGCCTGCACCTGTCCTGAATGAATGCTTTTGTCTCTTCCTTCTTAATATATGAATTAAGATTAAGTAATGCCAGATATGTCCCTTCCATAGGGGAGATATATAATTCAGGGAATTCCTTCAAGCCATCAACTAAAGTATTATAGTTCTGTTCTACTACCCTAAGCAGGCTTTTCCGCCATTCTTCTCCGTACGTATAAGCCGCTTCACTTGCAGCCAGACCGAACACATTATCATCCACATGGATATATCTTTTCTTGAAAGCATCATAGATCGCTCGTAACTCATCATTTTGAATAATTATGCTGGAGGTAAGGCAGGCCGCCAGATTAAAGGTTTTGGATGCTGATGTACACGTAATAATATTGGAAGCATACTTTCCATTTGACACGGTTGCACTAGGCATTTGATGCTTTCCGGTAGCGGTCAGATCCTGATGGATTTCATCCGAAATAACCAATACATTGTGCTTCTGACATATGGCAAGCATCCGGTCCAGCTCTTCTTCCGTCCAGACTCTACCGGCCGGATTGTGCGGAGAACATAATATGTGCAGCTTAACATCGTTGTCTACTATTGCCTGCTCGAATCGTTCAAAATCAATTGTAAAGACACCCTTATCATAGTTCAGATCACAGGTTACAAGCTTTCTATTGTTATCCTTCACACAATTATGGAACGGATAATAAACCGGTGTCATAATAAGGATGGAATCCTGCTCTTTGGTGTACATATTAACAAACCAATATAGTGCGGCAACAACACCCGGGGTTATACGTATCCATTCCTTTTTAATATCATAATTAAAATGAGTCTTTTCCCAATTAATCACCGCATTATAATATGTATCCGAAACGTATGAATAACCGTATACTCCGTGCTCTGCCCTTTTTACAATTGCTTCAATAATATGCTCTTCCGTTTTAAAGTCCATATCAGCAACCCACATTGAAATAAGATCCGGATCTCCGAATCTTTCCTTCAGTGCATCCCACTTAAGACTATCCGTGTTTCTGCGATCTATCGCATATTTTTCACAAAACTCTTTTACTTCCATGATTATGCCCCTTTACATTTTAGTTTTACCACTATGCAATTTTCGCAAGTATGTTCCGGTTTTCCGCGGTCTACGGCGATTTCGTTGTGTTTTTGTGTCTGTTTTTACTTTGATACGATAATATACTGCATTATAGCACATGTCAAGAGCCAAGCTATGTCATCGACATATAAAAATACGGAGCGGTGAAACAATTCGATCGCATTGTTTCACCGCTCCATATTCAAATTTCTCAAAAGCTTCTTCAATACCTGATAACTTATCTCTCTTCGCGGAAGTAATTGACACCGCAGCCGGCGGGCTGGGAGCCTTCCTTCGATTTTCTCATGGATGTAATGATTAGTACCAGGGTTGTTATGAGGAAAGGGAGCATGACATAGAAAGCATTCGGTATCTCAATAATATCCTTCGGTACATAGAATTGTAACACACTGAAGGCGCCGAACACAAGGGAACCAAAGATTGCTTTCACCGGATTCCAGCTTGCAAAGATAACAAGAGCCACAGAGATCCACCCCTGTCCGTTTACTACGCTGCTGTTGTTCCAGATACCTCCTCCATTAATCAGGGAAAGGTACGCCCCTCCTAATCCACAGATACCACCACCGATTAAAATGTGTATATATTTCACCAGAGTCACATTAATTCCGGTGGCATCTGCTGCCGCAGGATTTTCACCCACCGCTCTCATATTCAGACCGACCCGTGTTCTTAACATATATACGGTGCAGATGATTGCAACAATTACAGATAAATATACCAATGGATTGTGGGTAAATAACAGCTTGCCTATTATCGGAATGTCGCCCAGAATAGGCAGCGGCTTCTCTGCTATGGAAGCCATGAACGTCTCGGAAAGCTTTGGCGAGCCGCCTGCTTGACCGATCATTGCCTCCCCGAAGAATTTTGCAAAACCGATTCCGAAGATGGTGAGTGTAAGACCTGTTACATTTTGATTTGCCATAAAGGTCACGGTAACAATTGCATAGATTAGTGCCGCAAATACTCCTATGCCGAAGGCGGCTAACAACGCAAGCACTAAATTACCGGTGTGATAACCGGTATAAAAGCCCATGAATGCGCCCATGAACATCATTCCCTCAACACCAAGGTTCACATTGCCGGACTTCTGCGTCATAATCTCACCGGTTGTACCAAAGAGCAACGGAGTTCCTGCCTTTATTGCTGCAAATAGAAAGTTAATGATCATTAAGCTTTCCTCCTCTTTCTTAAGATAAACCGATAACGGGTAAAGAAATCAAAAGCAAGAACGAAGAACAGGATAATTCCCTGAAGAATTCCTGATGCCGCTGCCGATAACCCGAAGGTACTCTGCATAACGGAGCAACCCTTCTCTAACATACTGAAGAGAACCGTAACGACTAGAATAACCACCGGATTCAGCTTAGAGAGCCATGCCACCGTAATGGCGGTAAAGCCAACTCCTCCGGCAACTCCCTCACCCAAGGTATAAGCAGCACCGCTGACCTGAGTCATACCGGCGATACCGCAGATCGCTCCACTGATGAACATGGTCCGCATCATAATCCTTCTGACGTTCATACCGGCATACCTGGCAGTATTAACACTCTCACCAACCACGCTGATCTCATAGCCGTGCTTTGTAAATCTGATATAGATAAATACTACGATGACTATGATAAGTCCTATCAACCATCCGGCATGAACGCCAAAAATCTGGTCCAGTCTCGCATTCTCTTTAAACGATGCAATCTTGGGAAAGCCGGAGGATTCCGGATCACGCCAGGGTCCTTCCGTTAGAAACTTAATCGTATATAAAGCAATGTAATTGAGCATTAGGGTAAACAGAGTCTCGTTCGTACCAAACTTTGTCTTGAAGTAGGCTGGGATTAATCCCCAGAGACCTCCACCCACCATACCCGCAATGAACATGATAAGAAGCAATAGTCCATGGGGCAGATGATCAAAGAAAAGTGCAAAATAGCTGGCAAATATACCGCCCATGATAATCTGCCCTTCTGCTCCGATATTCCAGAATTTCATCTGGAAGGCAGGAGTGATTCCGAGAGAGGCAATCAGCAAAGGGATTGCGATCTTAATCGTTCCCTTAATCGCCAGCTTACTGCGCCATGCGCCTTGTACTATTGCTCCATAGATCTTAAAAGGATTATGACCAATCGCCAGTATGAATAAGCCGCCTGCTACAATGGCGAGGAGCAGCGCCAGTAAAGTCAGACTGATGGTCTTACCGGTAGATAGTTCTGATTTTTTTACCACACGCAGAAGGGGTTCTTTCTTAATCTTTTCCACACCATTACTCATGTGACTCCTCCTTCCCGCCGAGGGCATCGGTCATAAGTAAGCCGAGCTGTTCCTTTGAAGTAGCTTTCGCATCTACAATTCCCGTCACCTTCCCATGGCACAGAACCATAATGCGGTCACAAAGCTCCAGCATAACATCCAGGTCCTCTCCGATGAACAGGATTCCGACTCCCTTTTGCTTTTGTTCATTTAATAAGTCGTATATTGTATAGGAGGAATTAATGTCAAGGCCACGCACTGCATAAGCAGTAATAATAACATTTGGTTCTGAGGCAATTTCTCTTCCCAGAAGTACCTTCTGTACATTTCCTCCCGAAAGCCTTCTTACCGGTGTATCCACACTTGGTGTTACAATCTCCAACTGCTTTACGAGATTCTTTGCTAATTCCCTGGCTCCCTTCTTACTTACAAAGGGACCCTTGCCTGCATTATATTTCTTCAGGAGCATATTATCTACCATGCCCATGGAGGCTGCCAATCCCATTCCGAGGCGGTCCTCCGGGATAAAGCTCATACTGATTCCCAGCTTTATGATTTCATTTGGTGATTTACCCACCAGATTCTCATTATGATACAGAATGGCGCCCTTCTTCACCGGAAGCAGCCCGGCGATGGCCTCGCAGAGCTCCTTCTGTCCACTGCCGGCTACTCCGGCAACACCAAGAATCTCACCGCGGTTCAAATCGAAGGAAATGTCCTTAATCATCTCAAAGCCTTGCTCATTGCCGACGGTAAGATGATGAAGCTCAAGAAGGTTCTCATTAAAATCAGTGACCGGATGGTTAATGGACAGCTCCACCGGTCTTCCCACCATCAGTTCGGTCAACTCCTTGGCAGAAGTCCTGGACGTGGTAACGGTAGCAACGCTTTCCCCCTTACGAAGGATGGTAACACGGTCGCTGATCTCCAGCACCTCATTCAGCTTATGGGTGATGATGATGACAGCGCATCCCTCCTCCTTCATTCTTCGAAGTATTTCAAAGAGACGCTTCGTCTCCTGAGGAGTAAGCACTGCTGTAGGTTCATCTAAAATTAAAATATCCGCCTTACGGTAAAGCACCTTTAGAATCTCTACAGTCTGCTTCTCGCTTACGGACATCTGATACACCTTCTTATCCGGATCAATCGTAAGGCCAAAGCGCTTTGATATCTCACGGATCTTCTCGGATCTTTTTTTATGTAGGAATATACCCTTCTCAGTACCCCCGAGAATATTATTATCAGTGGCTGATAATGCCTCAACCAATTTAAAATGCTGATGGATCATGCCAACACCGAGTTCAATGGAGTCCTCCGGTGAATTGATTGCTACGGTATGTCCATTGATTTTAATCGCACCGCTATCCGGTTTATAGATTCCCGAGAGCATGTTCATCAGCGTTGTTTTACCTGATCCGTTTTCGCCAAGCAGGGCGAGGATCTCGCCCTGCTTAACGGATAGGTCTATGTCTTTATTTGCCACAACCGACCCAAAGGTTTTCGTTATTTTACTTAGTTCGATTGCCATTGTTTCATTCTTATTATTCTCCACAATGCCACCAGCCTAATGATTTATTTCACTTCAACAGTCTTATAATACCAGTTCATAGCGCCTGTAATATCTGCATCAGTTAAAGCTTCCCCTGCTGCACATACCTGATTTCCCTGATTGTCGTATAACTCACCTTCAAAAATCTTATAGCCATCAATGATCTTCTTTCTTGCTGCATCGATTGCTGCCTCAGTACCTTCCGCACAGTTTGCGCTCAAGGGTGAGATATCAACAAGCCCATCATCCATGCCACCAAAGTAATTCTCATTGGTCCAAGTGCCTTCCATCACAGCCTTAGCAGCCTTTGTGTAATATACACCCCAGTTCCAGATCGGAGCTGTTAAATGTGCATTCGGAGCGTCCTTGGTCATATCAGAGTTGTAGCCACAGCCCCATACTCCCCTGTTCTGTGCTGCCATCTGTGGAGCGGTTGTATCGGCATGCTGAGCAATAACATCGCAACCCATATCAAGTAATGCTTCTGCGGCTTGTCCCTCTAAAGTAGGATCAAACCAAGTATTTGTGACCTTAACATACACCTTGGCTTCGGGATTTACTGACTCAATACCCATTGCAAACGCATTGATACCACCGGTAACCTCTGAATTATCAATACCCATCGCAGCTACATAACCAATCATGTTGGACTGAGTCTTAAGACCTGCTGCAACTCCGGCAAGATAACGAGCCTGATAGATACGTCCAAAATAATTATTGAAATTAGTTTCGTTGCTCTTATAACCGGAACCATGGGAGAACACAACCTCAGGATACTCCGCTGCTAATTGCTCCATGGTATCCATATATCCCCAACTGGTACCGAAGATAATATCGGCACCTTCTTCAATACATTCTTCCATTGCAGTTCTGATTGCTACTGCATCCGTATCATTTACATTATTCTTACGGATAACCTGAGCATCGGAAAGTCCAAGCTCAGCCTGCATTGCTACAATACCCTGATCATGAGCAAAGGAATAACCAGCACCATCCGCAGGATCTCCGATATGTATAACACCTACTTTGAAATCTTCATTGGCGGCTGCCGGTGCCTCTGTTGCCTTACCTTCGGTTGCTGTATCATCTGTTGCTACAGTGTCCTTACTTTCCTTGGTACCGCAGGCAGCTAAGGATAATACCATTGTTGCTACTACGATGAGTGATAATAATTTCTTAAACATTTGTTCTCCTCCTTGTAATATGAAGCGTTTCTTCTCTTACATTTTCTTCTCTTTATCGTAACCGGAGTTGTAGCACCGGTTATTCACGAAATGTAATCCCAGTGTTCTCATTCATGGATTCTATAATTGCTAAAGACTCTACTCTGACCCCGCTGCCGCGAACCAGCTTGCCGCCCTCCTGGAAGCCCTTTTCGATCACAATTCCGGCTCCAACCAGTGTTGCGCCGGCATCCCTGATCAGATTAATCAATCCGATTAATGCAGCTCCATTTGCAAGAAAATCATCAATTACAAGTATCTTATCCTCCGGCTTTAAGAAATCCTTGGACACGATGATGTCATATATACGTCCGTGAGTAAAGGATTCTACTTTGCTCGTATATACGTCACCGGCAATATTTTTTGTCTGATTCTTCTTGGCAAATACAACGGGGACATTAAAATACTGCGCTGCAATACAAGCAATACCGATACCTGAGGCTTCTATGGTAAGAATTTTTGTAACTGTCTGATCAGCAAATCTTTTCTTGAATTCCTTGCCGATTTCCCCAAATAATTCGATGTCTAACTGATGATTCAAGAAGCTGTCCACCTTTAGCACATTGCCGGAACGAACCTTTCCATCCTTTAAAATTCTCTCTTTTAATAGCTGCATTTGATTACCTCTTCCTATTTTCCCTTAGTGTTAGTTTGTGATGAGTGTGTAGCGTCTCGCATGCGAGGCGGTTTATACTTTGACGACTGCAGGCACAAACTTGGAAGTGTGAAAGTCACTTTTTAATTTCACACTAATCTTATCTTGTCTTTCACCTTTTTTCAATTTAGTAAAATTAATAAATAGCATTACTATTATTAATATAAAGCCCAATATATGGATATTATTTCATAGTTTTTCATATATCTTGTGATACAAAAAAAGCTATGCCAATCTCAATGGCATAGCTTTTAGCTAATATTTCAACATCTTGTCCAATCGTTCATGAAGGCGAGCCAAGTGCTCCAGCTCTTCTTCCCGGTATACCGGTCTGCCCGACATATAATATTCTACAATCCCATGATTATTCCCCAGCTGTTTTTTCTCAGTTAATATCTTCTTCAGGTAATTGACCGTACCTACACTACCATCAATGAAGGCTACTTCTTTGGGGAAGATTTTACGATAAGTATCTTTGAAGTAATTAAAATGGGTACAGCCAAGAATTAATGCCGAATAATTCTCCAGCTCATAGGCATCCAATTCCTTCCTCAGATATCGTTCCACCTCTTCTCCTTCAAAAAGACCAGCCTCCGCAAATCGAACCAAGCCGGGTAATGCCAGGAGATCAACACGATGGTCATCATCCACCTGCTCAATCAGATTACGAAGCTTCTCTTCCCTAACTGTAATCGGGGTGGCAATTACCATGACCCGTTTACCGTTGCTGCTTGCAACAGCAGGTTTTACAGCAGGTTCCATTCCCAGAATTGGGAGCGAATATTTGCTTCGTACATAATCGATTGCAGTACTGGTTGCAGTGTTACAGGCGATAACGATAGCTTTTACACCTTTCCCAACGAGAAATTCCACCGCCTGATCGACATATCCGACGATCTCCTCTCTCCTCTTCGTCCCATAAGGCACATTATCCGTATCCGCATAATAGATATAATCTTCCTTCGGCAGGGTAAGCAATGCCTGATGAAGGACAGTCAGCCCGCCGATACCCGAATCAAAAATTCCTATTTTCATAGCTCATACTTCCTTCCAGATTAGTAAGCAAAGAAGCTTATAATTCATATTAGTACAAAACCGCTAAAAAGCAAAGTACTTTTGCTCAAAATATTCCTCATCCCATAAGCAGGCTTCCTATTAAATGATCAGGATAACTGCTTCTTAATTAAAACTAGTCTGATTTCATGCGGTTTCAGTTCAGCATAATAATTCAGGTAATTATTGCTTATCTCGATCTTTGATTTTGTAATCTGAGGCATGGATCGGCCCTTTAATACATTAATCTCCTCCTCGTTCGTAAGCGGCATTGCACCCATTCTTACCCATTCATCGAAGGCACTGCCATGATCTCTGTTCACTATATGCTCCGTTAAAACATATTTTCCATTCATAACATTTGTGACTGAGAACTCAAAATCACAGGACTCCGCATCGACAAACGCATTATATCTTTCTAAAAAGGTCACATTAAAGAGGACCCCTTGGCAGTATAGAGGAGAAATATGAATATAGTTATAGAGAATAATTGCATAATCACCCTTCTGATTCGTTGTTATAAAGTAACCATTACCGCTGTCGATAAGCGTATCCATAAGCTTGTTCAGGAAAACAAAGGCGTAATAAGCAGGCTTCTTAATCCCATGATAGGCAAACAATCCCATCTCGCCGTGAAATAGATCGTTATCATAAGGAAGCTCCTCCAGAGTATCCGATAGGCACCAGTTACTAAAGCTGTCCACCTCATCATAATTCTCAAGGATATTTTTCACGATATACGATGATCGATAACAGGTATCATTGAGCCAGTCTCTATGAGACGAAGAGGATGCCCACTCTGTTATATAGATAGGAAGCTTTGGTAAATTAACTAGGTTTTCTTTAATTGTTGACAGCATATCTGCCATATAATCTGGATTCTCCGATAAAATCATCTTATCGCTCTCAGCATATTGAGCATTGATTCCTCCTAAAGTCATCATCTCTGACAGAGAGGAGGTCTTAACGGGATAGCAGTGAATATTATAAAAGTCCGGAGGACAATTTGTCTCTATACATCGTTTTATAAAGTCATAATATTCACTGTTCTTAAAATTGAAGGAGCCATAGGAGGGTGTACCAAAGCGAAGCTGACGGTCGCAGCCTTTGACACATCGATAGCTGATCCGATATAGCTCAAACGCAATCTCACTATTTTCAAATGCAAAGATATAGGAAGGAAAGGGCGTATTCCAGAAGGTGAACAGCCAGGTCCGCACCTCCTCCAGCCCATAACGATCTATCATATGCTTCGTGAGCTCCGTTACCAAATATTCCCAGTTTGCAATATTATTCGGCTCGCTTAATATCGAAGGATTGTAGAAAATCGTATTATCCGGATTCTTCGCAAGAAGTCGAGGCATAAAAGACAATTGGATCAGTGGCTTCAGCTTAACTGACATCAAAAAATCCAACAATTCATCTATATAATGAAAGGTCAGGTACGGCTTCCCCGCCCGGTCTTCATTATAAAGCATCATGGTATCATCGAGCAGTCCATGAAATTTGACGTATTGAAAGCCAACCTCCTTTTGAAGCTGAATTAATTCCTTCTGCACCCGTTCAATAAGAAACTCCTTTGCACGTCCTACCCCGGTAAAGGTCTTGAAGGAATGAAGCAAATTTCTCTTATACTCATCCGCATTTACTTCAACCATTTTACAAGGTATCTTACGAATCAGACTACTGGCCTTCTTCGTACTTTTAGAATCAAGATATTCACCCAGCTTATTGAGATAATCCAACTGCTCCATTACCAAATATCCCTTATAATACTGGGCACTGAGCATATTCGTCTTCCTGTCGGTCACCTCCTGCTTTCTTCCCTTGCGATATTCCTTTGGCAGCATTTCGTATTTCTTCTTAAAGCAATCCACAAAATATCTGTTGTTAGCAAAGCCATTATTGGCAGCAATCTGCTCCATCGTGTGATTCGTTGTAATCAATTCATTCACTGCATGATTCATTCGGATACCGGTCAGATAGTTAAAAAAGCTTACTCCCATATTGATCTTAAAAAAGTGCGAGAAATAAGAAGGAGACAGGAATTCCTTCTCTGCAATCTGCTCCAATGTGATATTATCCATATAATTTGTATTCAGGTACTGAATGATGGCTCGTAATCTCTGAAGATGCTTGGAATTCTGATTCAGTTGGTTCTGGTCGAAGCTCCTGAAATTCTTAATCAACTCCAATACAATCTGATAAGCCAGAGATATCGTAAGTAGCTCATTATGCTCGGTATCATTATAATTAATATAGATTAGCTGTGCGATAATCCTTTTTAGCTCTATGTATTTGGAGGTATTATGGTATACTGTGGAATTACAGTGAAAGAAAGAGGACTCATCCAGCCATTTTTTAAAAAAGGAGTAATTGATCTGAAGTACAACCGTGACATTATCCTTACCAACGATTTCATGCACCTGATTACTGTTAATTAAAATAATATCATCCTCTGTTAAGTGAAAGGTCTCTGATTCTACGATAAATGTAAGATTTCCGCTCAAAACTAAAAATATCTCAATTCTGTTATGCCAATGTCTAGGTTCTTCAGAAAGATTATGAATTCCTATGATAATCGGCATATCCTCCGTAAACTCCATGTTTTCCTGCATTAGCTATCCCTCCCCCTGTAGAAACTCAATATGTTTTTCTATATATCCCCATGTTTTTTCTAGTACCAATTAAAATTAAATTGAAATGTTTTGCGAAAAATAACAAAAAACTGCAGAATCTTTCGATTAGTGACTTAACTATATCACAGTTGGAAAATAAGTACAACCAAATTATGTGTATATTATAGCATAAAAACTATAGAAAAGCATGGTTAATTTCCAATCAGCATGTTAAAATGTAACAATAATAATGGTTTTTCAGGGGAGTTAATAGTAGTTTTGTATAAAAACTTTTCAGCTACTATTAAAACAATAATTTTACACTATATTTCTATCCAATGATTTAAATATGGTAAATGGGTATGCACAACAGTAATAGCGAAAGGTGGGGGTGCCGCCAATCTTTTTGTGCATCGCAAAAAGTTTACTATGTTTATATAAAAAGGTAAAGGTTAGGCACAAACCTTAATCTAAAGGAGGGTAAATATGTTAAGAGGTAAAAGATTAATCGCCATTCTACTAGTTTTAGTAATGGCAACAGCTGCTTTCGCTGCTTGTGGTAAGAAAGCAGAGGAAACAATAGCTCCCACAGCAGCTCCCGCTGCTGAAGCTACAACAGCTCCTACCGCAGCTCCCGCTGTTGAGGAGACATCAGATGCCGATCCTAATGCTCTTCCAAGAACTGAGACACTTTATTTTGGTGGTCAGCAATGGAATACAGTTAACGGCTGGAATCCGTTAGGCGACAACAACAACAACGCCTTGGCTTTAGCAGCATCCGGCAGCGGTTCCCGTACTGTTATGTTCGAGACATTGTATATGTATAATTTCCTTGACGGTTCTATGACTCCTCTGCTTGCAGACGGTGATTATCAATGGAACGCTGATAAGACAGAAATCACTGTAAAGATTAACCCCGCTGCAAAATGGAGCGATGGCACATCCGTTACAGCTGATGATGTAGCTTACACTTTTGATACCAATCTTAAGATTAGTAATAATGCAGGCAATGCAAATAAGCCTTATATTGCATCCGTAACAGCTACCGATCCTTCTACAGTAGTTATTAAATCTACTTTAACTGAAGAAGGTAAAGCAACAAATCCTTTAATGTTAGTTAACTTCCTCGGATCCGTCTATATTGCACAGAAGGCTTGGATCCAGACAGTTGAAGCACGAAACAACAATGATCCTGTCGCTATTAAGGCAGATCCGGCTGAGGATGTTATTTATTCCGGACCTTACGGAAAAATGTATTCCGATGAGCAAAAGGTAGTATTCAAACGTAATGACGCTTATTGGGGTCAGGATGCTTCCATGTGGGGTAAGCTTCCGGTACCTAAGTATCTTGCTCATACTATTTATGTGGATAATCCGGCTACGGAAGCTGCTTTCAAAGCAGGTGAAGTTGACGTTGATCAACAGTTTATTCCGAACATTCAGGATCTTTGGTTAAAAGACGGTCTTCCGATTTCTACATATATGTCTGAGGCTCCTTATGGTATCTGCGTTAATATGCCTACCGCTTTCTTTAACCTTGAAAAACCTGCACTTCAGAACGTAGCAGTTCGTCAAGCTATCGCATATGCAGTTGATTACGATGCGATCAATGCAAATGCTATGACAGGTCAGTCACCAACCTTCCAGCAGGTTCCTCGTTCCTGTATGAACCCTACCGATGGTGAGCAGGCAACCTTTGATCATGACGCAGTAAAAGACCTTCAATGGGCTGGTAACGACATTGCAGGCGCAAATAAAATACTCGATGATGCAGGTATCGTTGATACTGACGGCGATGGCATCCGCGAATTAGATGGTCAGAAGCTTTCCTTCGTAGCAGCATGTCCGAATGGTTGGACTGATTGGCAGGCATCCATCGAGATCGTTGCCGCTGCAGGTAAGAATATCGGTATTGAGATTACAACTCAGTTCCCTGAAGCTGATCCTTATCAGACAACTGTAACCTCAGCTCATCAGCAGGATTATGATATCTTCATGATGTGGACTGATAGTGCATCACCGGTACAGCCTTGGGGTCGTGTTCGTTACCTGATGAGTTCAGAGTTTAACGGCGTAGAAGGCAACTGGTCCGGTAACTATGGTCATTACAGCAATGACCGTATTCAAGAGCTGCTTAAGCTGATTCCTTCCGCAGATCCTGATAAAGCAAAAGAATACTATACCGAAGCAGTTAAGATTTATTTAACTGATGTTCCGTCCTTCTCATTGATGTACAGACCTGACAAGTTCCATGCTGTTAATGAATCTGTATGGACCGGCTTCCCTGAGCAGGGTGATGGCTTAAACATCCCTCCGTCAGATTGTACTGATGGTTATGGAATTGCTGCTCTGTATAATCTCTCACTGGTTCAGTAATTACTGATATACCTGAAGAACAACTTGAATAGTAACACCTGAATCTAATAGTCAGCCATGTTTCGGGAGCTCTTGAAACATGGCTGTTTTAAAATCCTTGGAGGTATTCTATGAAAGGCTATCGTAAGTATTTCGGCAAGAAGATTGTATGGTTTATCCTTACCTTATTCATTGCTTTCATACTGAATTTTATTCTCCCCCGTATGATGCCGGCAGATCCTGTTGCAAATATTATGTCTAGAACAGCACGAGGAATATCAGACACAGCTACAACAAAAGCAATGTATGAAAACTATGTTAAAGTATTCGGTCTTGACAAACCTATGATCGAACAATTTTTTACATATATAAAAAATGCATTTCGTGGTAATTTTGGTGTTTCCTTCACCCAATACCCTCGTGAAGTAAATGACATTATTTCAAGTGCGATATTATGGACGATCGGTCTTCAGTTACCGGCTATCATTGTGGGGTGGGTGCTTGGTAATATTCTTGGTGCATTAGCAGCTTATATTAAGAAAGGTTTTGATAAGTTTCTGATGCCTCTCAGTTTGTTTTTAAGCTGTATACCAGCCTTCGGAATGGCCGTTATTATGCTCGGTATTTTTGCTACCAAGTTAAAAATTGCACCTATTGCCGGAGGGTATGGCTATGATCTGATACCCAACTTCAGCTGGACTTTCATTAAATCACTAATTGCACATTACCAGCTGCCATTCTGGTCAATTGTATTAATATCCGTGGGTGGCCAGGCAATCGGTATGCGTTCCATGTCAATCTATGAATTGAACGCCGATTATGTCAAATATAGCCGTTTCCTTGGAGTCAAAGACAGCAAAATCGTAGGTTACGTATTCCGTAATGCGATGCTACCGCAGGTTACCGGACTGGCACTCTCTTTAGGAACAATGATTGGTGGCGCATTAGTTGCAGAAATAATCTTCAGTTATCCGGGACTTGGCACAACTTTGCTTAGTGCTGTTACTTCCTCGGATTATCCTGTATTATCAGCTACAACTCTAATTATTACGATTATGGTATTACTAGCTTCCTTTGCAATAGATATCATCTATGGTTTCATTGATCCGCGCGTTAAAGCCGCGCAATTCGATTAGGGGGGCAAAGCTTATGAAAAACACATTACGTCAAATATCTCACTCCCCCAAATTTGTTATAGGCTTTTCAATGTTTATCTTTATTTTATTGATACTTTTTATTTATCCTTTGTTTAATCCGGGCAATCCCTTGCAGATGGTCGGATTAAGCTCCTTTTCAGAACCAGGTAATTATGTATCCGTGTTTGATGCGATAGACTCAGAAGCCGATATTATGAAGTTACCGGGAGCAGATGCAAAAAGACTTGCAAATAAATTAAGCGAGGAAGATCGTACCGCAATGAAAGAATGGCTGGTAGCTTCTGGAGTTCCTGAAGAAGAAATTGATATTGCGAATACTGATAGTCTTCTAACGCTCTGGGAAGAGAAATATGATTCGTCCATTAAGCTTCCGGGTATGACTATGGCAAAACGTAATTATTATAAGCGTCTGGATACAAACCTGAAGCAGGCACTTAATGCCAGTGAAGTAGTGGTTGCTGTAGAAAATTCTGAAACCGGAGAGTTAGAGCAGGCTAAGGTAGTTTCGGATACTGATTATGTAAATACAAAGGATGTAGTCAATACAATTAATCTGCCCTTAGGTACTGATAACTTTGGTCGAGACACTTTAAAGGAACTTGTATCCGCCGCTAAGACCTCGCTCATGATCGGATTGATTGCAGGTGTTATCGCAACCTTTATCGGTCTGACCACCGGTTTGCTGTCAGGATATATTGGTGGTTTTGTTGATGATTTCATACTTTTCATCACAAATCTTTTTACTGTTATACCGGGGTTCATCATTTTAATCCTAATCTCCTATGGTATCGGACAGGAAAATCGAGGTGCAACAACGGTTGCTATTGTAATCGGTTTAACCTCCTGGACCTGGACAACGAGATCGGTACGTTCTCAGGTAATTTCCCTTCGTAACCGTGATCATGTTAACCTAAGTAAGCTATCCGGTCATAGCTTAATAAAGATTATATTAACCGATATCCTTCCATACATCGCTTCCTATGTGGTAATGGCATTAATATTACAGATTTCCACTGCAATTTTGGCAGAAGCGCAGCTCTCCATGCTCGGTCTTGGTCCTAAGACCTCGGAAATACCTACACTTGGTCTTATGATGAACTGGGCAATGCTTTATTCAGCCCATACACATGGTTATTGGTGGGCATATTTCCCTGTTCTTCTAATTATTGCACTGATATCATTCTCACTGAACTTAATGAATACCGGTCTCGATCAGGTATTTAACCCAACATTGAGAGATTAGGAGGTCGGATATGGGAAAGACAATTCTTGAGGTTAAAGACCTCACAACAAAATATATCACAAGATTCCGCGAAGATGTTTATGCAGTCGATCACGTATCTCTATCAATTGAGGAAGGTAAATCCGTTGGTATCGCAGGTGAATCCGGTTGCGGGAAGTCAACTCTTGCTCTCAGCTTAATGGGATATTACTTTCCTCCGCTACACTATACGAGTGGTGACATCATCATCGACGGGAATAATATCTCTAAACTGGATCCGGATACTATACGGAAAAATATTCTTGGTACCGAGATTGCATATATTCCACAGGCCGCGATGAACGCATTAAATCCTACACAAAAGGTGATTCGTTTTATTGAAGATGTTATTCATGTTCATGAACCGAAGATGCCGAAAAAGGATGTCTACGAACTAGCTAGGAAGCGCTTTGAAGAACTAGGTCTACCTGCCTCCGTACTGGAGAAGCATGCGGTAGAATTATCTGGTGGTATGAAGCAGCGTACTGTTATCGCCATCTCCACCATCCTGTCTCCGAAGGTCTTGATTGCAGATGAACCTTCTAGTGCTCTTGACGTAACCAGTCAGAAGATGGTTATTAAGATGCTGCGTAACCTGATGGAGAAGGGTTATATCAAATCCATGATTTTTATTACCCACGAATTGCCGCTGCTTTATAACGTAACCGATGATATTATGGTTATGTATGCTGGACAGATCGTAGAAAAAGGTACCGCAAAGGAAATGATATTTAATCCAATCCATCCCTATTCCAAGGGTCTTATGGGTTCGATCATTGTACCGGAATCCGGTACACGTGATATCAAACTCGCTGCCATTCCAGGAACCCCTCCGAATCTGAAGAGACCTCCTTCAGGCTGCCGCTTTGCCGAACGCTGTAAATATGCAACCAACGAATGCAAACTGAATGCAGTAGAGCTCAGAGAATTAGGAGACGGACGCAGTTATCGTTGTATTGTTGATATAGAAAAACTGAGGGAGGAATATGCAAATGAGTGATTCAAGACCCATGTGCTTAAGCGGGAAAGGCGTCACGAAGGTATTCGGCTTTGGAGCAAAAAAAACCGTCGCAGTCGACCATGTCGATTTTGAATTTCACGAAGGTGAATTTGTTTCCATCGTTGGCGAATCCGGCAGTGGAAAGACAACGCTCAGCAAGATGTTACTTGGTCTTATCAGTGTAACGGAAGGCCAGGTATTCTTCCAGGGTAAACCGCTCGATATTAGCACCCGCGGAAAGAAAAAACAATATTGGAGAGATATACAGGCAATATTTCAGGATCCCTTCTCTTCTTATAATGTATTCTCCAAGATTGATACCGTTCTTCTCGACTGCATTAATATGCGCGGTGGTAAGCATCTTCCCATGGAAAAGAAGATAGAGATGATTACAGAAGCATGCAGCTTCGTTAATCTGAAATATGCGGAACTTACCAATAAATATCCCTTTGAGTTGTCAGGCGGACAGATGCAGCGTCTTATGATTGCACGTATCTTCCTGCTAAAGCCAAAAATTCTTCTGGCCGATGAGCCCACATCCATGATTGATGCTTGCTCCCGTGCCACGATACTAGATATGTTAATGAATTTACGTAATGAGATAGGTATGACAATTATTTTCATCACACACGATATCGGTCTTGCCTATTATATCTCCGACACGGTATACATTATGGAACACGGTAAATTCGTTGAGAGCGGTACAGCAGATGAGGTAATTCTCAATTCCAAGGCTGCCTATACCAAGCGATTGATCAGTGACGTTCCTAAGATTTATGAGGAATGGGATCTTTCCACCGTTAGTACCTCTGCAGAGGCATAGAAAACTGATAGCAAACGGATAACATGATCCCTCACACTTGGGATATATGTTATCCGTTTCTACGACTAATACTTTATCTTGATAAGCATAGCAATAATGAACAGGCTTTGAAGGTATTGAATATATAAGCATAAAACAATAGCTATATCGAATTAAGCATGTTCTGATAAATGCTATTACTTTGAAATGAAAGGCATACAAAAATGGCTACATTTATATTAATCATAATTTATATATCCTTTATCTGTCTGGGGCTGCCGGATTCTTTACTTGGAGTCAGCTGGCCCATCATTCGTACAGAGTTCGATGTCTCCTTAAGTGCTGTCGGTCCCATCTATATGATGATAGCAGGCGGCACCATTATATCCAGCTTTTTTAGCGGTAAGGTATTACATCGTTACGGTACTGCTAAGGTTACCGCGGTCAGTACCGCTATGACCGCTCTCGGCATTATCGGTTTTTACTTCGCTCCTTCTGTCAACTGGTTTTATCTGATGACCATACCCTTAGGTTTGGGTGCAGGCTCAGTGGATGCAGGGTTAAATGCCTATATTGCAAATCACTATAAGTCCCATCATATGAGCTGGCTTCATTGCTTCTGGGGTGTCGGAGCCACTGTGGGTCCTATGATCATGTCCCTATTTATTAAGGATGCTAATTGGAGAAGAGGTTATCTTACCGTTGCTCTTCTTCAGGCAGCCTTAGCCCTGTTCCTCTTTCTTACTCTACCTGTCTGGAAAAAGGCCGATGCTGCAAGAAGCAGCAATTCGTCGTTGGCGGATATCGACTCTGAGGCAAAGGAAAAGGAACCTGCGGGGGATCAGCCTCTCCTTAAAGTAAAGGGTGTAAAGCCCGTATTGATTACCTTCCTCTTCTATTGCGCAGCGGAGGGAACCCTGGGCTTGTGGGGAAGCAGCTATTTAGTCCAGATCAAAGGACTGGAGGCATCTATTGCGGCTACCTGGGTAGCGATGTATTACGGAGGCATTACGGTGGGACGCTTCCTGAACGGCTTCCTTACTCTAAAGCTTAGTAATAAACATCTGGTACGATTAGGCTTATTGATTCTTCTCGGAGGCGTCCTGCTGTTATTGCTGCCTCTGCCAACAATATTCACCCTATTTGGCATGCTGTGTGTCGGCATGGGTTGCGCTCCGATTTATCCCTGTCTGCTTCATGAGACCCCGGTACGCTTCGGAGCAGAGCGTTCTAAGTCCCTGATGGGAATTCAGATGGCAGTTGCCTACACCGGATCAACCTTCCTTCCTCCAATCTTCGGTTTTATTGCCGGTATCACGACCATTGCAATCTACCCCATCGCAATCTTAATCTATACATTGATTATGCTTACCTGCTCTGAAAAAGCAAACCGGATATTCGAAGAAAAGCAGGTATAAAGGTTAAATCCATTACTTCATATGCAAAAGAAGTATTCATAAATCGATTAGAATGCCTATGATAAAAGGTGGCGCCTTCAACTCGGGGTCTTTTTCTGGGACCATGACTTGAATGTACCACCTTCTATTCTTTTAAGATTTTTCTCTTTCCCGGTATTCACTCGGTGATATACCAATATATTTATGAAAGATACGGCTAAAGTACAGTTGATTCTCATAACCGACTAAGTCTGAGATATCATTGATTGACAGCGAGTGATTCCTCAGAAGCTCCTTGGCATTCTGGAGCCTTAGATTAGTAAGATACTGCTTCGGAGAATAGCCCGTATAATTCTTAAATTCCCGAATGAACCAGCAACAGCTGATATGATAGCTGTCTGCCAGTTTTGCGATATTAATATCCTTTTGATAATTATAATGAAACTGATTGATTACTTCATCAAACATAGAGTGATACACGCGTTTCTCCTGGCCTGCGGTATGATAATTTCTGGCTATCATTAGGAGCAGCTGCCTGAAGTATGCTTCTGCCATCTCTATCCTCC
This sequence comes from Bacillota bacterium, assembly GCA_023415475.1. Classification (GTDB taxonomy): domain Bacteria; phylum Bacillota; class Clostridia; order Lachnospirales; family Lachnospiraceae; genus Mobilitalea. The sequence continues at coordinate 96,296 of JAEZKL010000174.1, forward strand.
AAAACCGTTCCATACGCAGCTCAACTATGATCTTCTCAAACAGCTCTGTCATTTCCTCCTTTGCCTGCAGACCCATAGGCTTCTCCGATAATAACCCAAGCGAATTGATTAATTCTTCTGCTTCTCTTCCGGTAAAATGGATCCAGTAGATATCCGGTTTTTCCGATAGTAGGTAGTAATAATACTGGGGTACCCCTGTCCGATAAAGGAATACTCCTCCCTTTCCTACATCATAAATGGTATCCCCTATTTGAAAATGAGCTGTTCCCTCCGCCACATAGATAAGCTGATAGTCTCGTCTTCCATTTGGTCTTTTCGTTTCCATCTTCTCAAGATGGATTAATTTATAATGTCCACAGCTATTTACAAAGAGTGCAGCATCATTAAGCGGCAGGTCATCATCTCTTTGATTATAATATCCGGAATAATTCAACATAAGCAACACCTTCACTTTACTACTATTTCATTCATACCATAGCTTTATATATTTATAACATTTCCCTTAGTAACTCCAATCTTAGATATCAGATTAACAAATATGTATCATTTTGTCCATATATAAAGCAATAACGATTATAGTAAATTCATACCTTCATGCTACAATAAATTATAATACACCTTGGCTTTCCGCCAGGGTAATCGCATATAACAAAATCATTCAACAAGAGGTGCCGAAAGATGAAATTAGTAAAATATTTTGAAGATACAAAAAATCTTCATATAGGTACTATGCCAAACCGTGCCTATTATATTCCCTGTTACATGGATGGGAAGTCAGAGCGAAAGCAGCTACTGAACGGTATCTGGAGCTTTCGATATTACAATAACCGATTTGAGGTTGAGGAAGGCTTCTACCAGCCGGGCTTTGACCTAAGCAGCTTCGACCGTTTGCCCGTACCCAGCTGCTGGCAGAATCACGGTTATGACAGGCATCAATATACCAATGTCAATTATCCGTTTCCTTATGACCTTCCCTATGTACCGGAGGAAAACAATCCCTGCGGCTGTTACGTACATACCTTTACCGCGAGTAAGGAGCAGTGTCTTCAACGAAATTACCTCAACTTCGAAGGAGTAGATTCCTGCTATTACGTATGGCTGAACGGCTCCTTCCTCGGCTTCAGCCAGGTCTCTCATTCCACCAGCGAATTCGATATTACGGAGCAGCTAGTGGAAGGAACGAATACCTTAGCCGTATTGGTTATGAAATGGTGTGCGGGAAGCTATTATGAGGATCAAGATAAGTTCCGTATGTCCGGTATCTTTCGTGATGTCTATATACTGACAAGAGCCAGAGAGCATATCAGAGACTACTTCGTTAAGACAGATTTGAATGACACCTGTGATACCGCTGTCATTACGGTTAATCTTGACTATCTGAATCAGGAGATTCCTACGACAGCCAAACTCTTTGACCGCGACCATCATCTGATCGGAACCGGAGAGGTAATAAAAAGGCATGTCGAATTTACCTTATCTAACCCTCTTCTCTGGAATGCGGAAGCACCTAATCTATATTCCCTCGTGTTATCAACCGGAGAAGAACAGATCATACAACAGGTCGGCATTCGTAAAATAGAGATCAAGGACGGTGTCATCTTATTAAATAATACTCCAATCAAGTTCAAGGGAGTGAATCGTCATGACAGCGACCCGGTAACCGGATATACGATCAGCAAGGAACAAGCACTGACTGATTTATCATTGATGAAACAGCATAATATCAACGCGATCCGCACCAGTCATTATCCCAATGCTCCCTGGTTCCCTTCTCTATGTGATGAATACGGCTTCTACCTGATTGCAGAGTCCGATTTGGAGACCCATGGGGCGACTAATTTCTATTCCGGTTCCTATGAAGGTACCTACGGTGATATTGCGCAGAATCCTATCTCCGATACATTTATTCTTGATCGGCAGCAACGTAATGTCCATCGGGATAAAAACCATCCCTGTATTCTGATCTGGTCCTTAGGAAATGAAAGCGGCTGGGGTTACAGTATAGAACAGGCAGGAAGATGGGTGAAGGAATATGATTCCACCAGACTTCTTCATTATGAGGGCAGTGTTCATATTACGGGAGGCTATAAAGCGGATATATCCATGCTGGATATCTATAGCAAAATGTATGACTCCGTTGCGGCGATTGATGAATATTTCAGCAATCCTGAGAATATCAAGCCCTATGTTCTTTGTGAGTACTGCCATGCGATGGGCAACGGCCCCGGAGATCTTGAGGACTATATGGAGAAAATATATCGCTATGACGGTATGGTTGGCGGTTTTATCTGGGAATGGTGTGACCATGCCATCTATCTTGGAGAAGCTTCGGATGGCAGAAAGAAATACGCCTACGGAGGTGATTCCGGTGAATATCCCCACGACGGCAACTTCTGTGTGGACGGACTTGTCTATCCGGACCGCCGCGTAAGCCCCAGCCTGATCGAATATAAGAATGTGATTCGCCCGGTACGTGCCTCTGTGGTAGATGCAGACAAAGGTATTATTCGCTTAGAGAATAAATTAGATTTCACGAATACAAAGGATCTCCTCTCCATTACCTATCAGTTAGAGAAAAATGGTCGGATGATAGCAGAAGGTTTTATTAAAGAGCTCGATATCCCTCCTCACGAATCCAGAGAGCTTATACTTCACTACTCTGTTCCTGAGTCCGGGCTAACCTTCCTTAAGCTCAACTATATACAGAAACTGGATCTCCCCTTTACAAAAGCCGGTCACGAATTAGGCTTTGATCAGTTATTAGTTAAAGAGGGAAGTTTCATTCCTAATCGAGATAATCCTCTTACACTTGATAGAAATAGCAATTCCACTTCTCAGGATAAGAGCGCTATTTTAATTAATCCTGCTCCTCTTCATTTAGAGGAAGACGAACGATCACTGATCATATCCGGGAAAAACTTTACTTACAGCTTTAATAAGCTAACCGGCCTCTTTGACGATATCCGTAAGGATGGACATAAGCTTCTGGAGCACCCCATGGAATTTAATCTCTGGAGAGCTCCCACCGATAATGATCGTAATATCAGAAACAAATGGGAAAGTGCAGGCTATGACAGAACCATGGTTCGCGTCTATCATACCGAGGCTTCTACCGACGATTCATGTAATGCAGTTCTTCAAGCAAAGCTGGCAATCAATGCAATTCAAAGAGAGCATATGGTGGATGCAACGATTATATGGACGATCTCACCCCAAGGTGAGCTTTGGTTAAAGGCTGAAGTCCTTCGCAATACCAAGATGCCTTACCTGCCCCGCTTCGGCCTACGCCTCTTCTTAACCAAGACTTATAACCAGGTTCAATACTTTGGTTATGGACCATATGAAAGCTATGTAGATAAGCATAGAGCTTCCTACCTCGGCTTATTTGAACAGAGTGTCTCTACGATGTTCGAGGATTATATCTTCCCCCAGGAGAACTCCTCCCATTGCGGCTGTAGATATATTAGTGTTAGCAACCCAGCTGCTTCCTCGAACCTAATCGTTACTGCAGAGCAGGAATTTTCCTTCAATGTCTCTGAATATACGCAGGAAGAACTGACCAAGAAGGCTCACAACTATGAACTGGAGAAATCCCCCTATACCGTGGTATGTGTGGATTACAAGCAGAGTGGAATCGGCTCCAACAGCTGCGGCCCTGAGCTTTTACCGCAGTATCGTCTGGAGGAGGAGAAGTTTAGCTTTACCTTCCATTTTCACTTTCAGTAAGCATACTTAATTACAACATTTAAAAACCTGCCAATGAAACAATTCAATGGCAGGTTTTTTTATTATCTCTTTATGCGAATTCGTGAATCAGCTGGTTCACTATCTCCTGGTCGTATGCACGTTCTATGAGCGGTGTCCCGGTCTGGAGGACCATGTTATTCTTATGGAAGGTCGGCCGCTCTTCACGGTAAATGATACCGATCGGTATCTTCTCCTCAAACTCCATCGCCTTCTCCATCGCAGCCAGCCTATTGGCAGGATCATAGGTATCATCCAGCTCATATACTCTCTGGTTATAGTAGGAGAAGGTATTAATCTTATTAAAGCTTACGCAGGGTTGCAGAATATCAACCATGGCATAGCCATCGAACTCGATTGCCTGCTTCATGATATCTTTAAGATGATCCTTATGACCACTAAAGGCTCTACCGACAAAGCCTGCTCCTGCCGCTATCGCTAACATGATCGGATTGAGCGGTGTTGTAGTATTCCCGTTCACCTGAACATCGGTAACAATCCCCTTGACTGAGGTCGGAGATGCCTGCCCTTTGGTTAGACCATAAATCTGATTATCATGAACAAAGTGGGTAATATTCACATTTCTACGGATATTATGCAGGAAATGGTTACCCCCTTCACCATAAGTATCACCGTCACCGGAATTTACAATTACCGTAAGCTTCTCGTTTGCTATTTTTGCAGCCACTGCAGCAGGCAAAGCTCTACCATGCAGACCGCAAAATTGATTGGCACTGATATATTGGGGCAGCTTTGCTGCCTGCCCGATCCCAGCCACCATTAATACTTCATATGGGTCCTTTCCCAGCTCCTCCAGAGCTGTCTTAAGACTATCTAAGATATTAAAATTACCACAGCCGGGACACCAGGCTGTCTCTCGGGTCTCAAATTTCTTATCACTCATCGTGAAACCTCCTCTCTGATACGACTGACGATCTCATCCGCGCAGATTTGTCTACCGTCATATTTTAAGATGCTTTCCTGACAACGGATACCGGTCTGCTCCCGTATGAGATCCGCCAGCTGTCCGGTTGCATTCTGTTCTACATTTATAAACTTATTGACCTTGGATGCCTTTTCATTAAGAAGCCTCTGAGGCAGCGGATAGATATCTCCGAAAAGTAGCGCACCGAACTTTTCCTTGCCCTCCTCATTGAGTATCCCCACTGCTTCCATGATCGGTCCATAGGTAGAGCCCCAGCCTACGATAAGGGTATCGCAATCCTCGGCTCCGACATATTCCGGCTCCAATAACTCAAGCTTGAGGCTCTCCAGCTTTCGCATCCGCTTATCCATCATCTGAGTTCGAACCTTGGCATCCTCTGTGATACGCCCGAATTCATCATGCTCATCACTGTCTGCGGTAACAAAATTCTTCGTCTTACCCGGAAGCAGACGATGGGAGATACCACTCTCAGTATACCTGAAACGCAGATACTCACCCTCAGGGACGTCTTCCGCCTCTAAAGGCTTTATTACCTTTACCTTGGATAAATCATAAGGCACCACACTGGCTGTAGAGTCTCCCAGATATTGATCACTCAGAAGGATGACCGGTATCTGATATCGTTCTGCTATATCCAGAGCTCTTGCCGTCTGATAGAAAGCATCGGTATGGTTACGAAGTGCAATAACCATTCTCGGAAACTCTCCCTGTGAAGCAGAGATAACGAATTTCAAATCACTTTGTTCTGTTCTTGTCGGTAAACCGGTTACCGGACCAGGTCTTTGCACATCCACTACTACCAGTGGAATCTCTGCCATACCGGATAAGCCAAGGGCTTCTACCTTCAGGGAGAAGCCTCCGCCGGAGGTACCTGTCATAGCAGGTGCACCTGCAAAGGAGGCCCCGATTGCCATATTGATTGCGGCAATCTCGTCCTCTGCCTGCTCAACGACGATACCCGCTGCATCACCCCTGGAGGCCAAATATTCCAGGATTGTTGTGGAGGGTGACATCGGATATGCACTATAAAAACGCAGCCCTGCTGCGATGGCGCCAAGTGCTAAGGCCTGATTACCGGATAAGATAATCTTCTCCTCATCCTTCTTACCAAAGGGAGTAATGCGACTCTCCACAAGCTCCTGCCCTCTGGTTAAGGCTTTCTTATTTGGTTCTACAAATTGTTCTCTGACGAACTGTCTTAGAACTTTATCTGAATGATCAAGCTCCTCTCCGAACAGCTTCAGCAATGCACCCATAGCTATCATACCGGCAAAACGCGGGTTGCCTAACTCTTTACTGATGGCAACCATATCAATTGCTATTTTACGGTCATCCTCCACCGAATAGGAACTGTCACAGAGAATAAACCCCTCCGGCTTCAGTTCCGGAAGATGCAAATGTACTGTTTCCTCATTAAATGCAACAATTCCATCCAGCTTAAGGCTGTGAGAATATACTCTCTCCTTACCGATTCTCAGCAAGGTAAAGTTATGCCCTCCTCTTACCCTGGACATAAAATCTCGTACAGCAAAAACATGATATCCTGAATTTGTAAAAAACTTTTGTAGGATTGCAGCTGTAGTCTCAATTCCCTGACCGGCTGCTCCTCCGATTAATATATTATACAAGAGTATTCCCTCCTTAATAAATGATATGTTATTGATAACGATTATCATTAATATTATACAATTAAATTTTACAAAATTCAATAGTATAATTTCTTTTATTTTAAAATATTAAAGTCCTAAGAGATTTACATATACAATATATGTTGTTCGGAGATTGTAGCACCACCCGATAGGTATATTTCTCGGTATACTTCATATATTGCTATGAATTAATCTTATGAGGTTACGGATTATGGAGCATGCTTCTATGAATCATACCATCGAAGATAATACAATGATATTGAACGGACATGGACTAGTAAATGCTGTTCCCGACGTAGCAGTCCTTCGATTAGGTGTTCAGACAGAAGGCGAGAATCTTCAGATGATACAAGCTAACAATGCCGAGCTGAGCCAGGCGGTGCTTCAGGCTTTGCGCCAGCTAGGAATAGACAATATCAGGACCTTCCAATATGAAATCAATAAGGTTTATGAATTTGTCGAAGGAAGGCAGCTGGATAGGGGTTATTCGGTACGTAATATTTTCGAGATAAGAACCGATGATTTAAGCCTGGTAGGACCTGCGATAGATAATGCGGTAAATCAAGGAGCCAATATCGTAGATCTGATACAATTCGAAGTATCGGATACAGGCCTCTATTACCTACAAGCTTTGAATCTCGCTGTAGCAGATGCTTATGAAAAGGCGACCTCTATTGCGGAAAGCTTAGGTATTCATTTGTCTCCCTATCCGAGAAAAATTACAGAAAACAGTACTCCAATGATACCCTTCCGAGCAATTAATGCAAGAGAAGGCGCATATGCCACTCCGATTGAAGCCGGCACGAATCAGATTGAAGCTTTTGTGACCGTTGAATTTACCTATTAAAGATAGCAAGCTTACCTGAGATTTGTCCAATCAAGTTAGTTTGATAAATCAATTCACTTGTCATAAACGATAGAAAGCGCGCATCGCGGACTTTCTATTGTCATGAAAAAGGATGCTGTAAAATTGGTTTTGCACAAACCAGCTTATACAACATCCTTTTATACTTTTACATTTCCAATATTTCCAATATAACTAATCCAGTTCCATTACCTCACGTAAAACCAATAATCCTCTCATCATCGTCGGGAATCCGGCGGTAGGCCCCACTAACAGAATTGCATGTTCAATCTCTTCTTTGGTACAACCACTCTTCATGGCTTTCAGGATGTGGGTTCGAAGCGAATACTCATTCTTGCAGTCCGTGGATAAAGCTACTTTGATCAGCCACCTGGTCTTCTCGTCCAAAGGACCACCTTTTTCATGAACCAGCTTACCATAATTCTGATAAGCTTCATAAATCTCACCATGATTTTCAATTAAATAATCCAAATTTCCTTCAATCCTCGGATAATTCTTAATGTTTTCATCCATATACAGACACAACCTTTTTTCTTTTATTCTTGCCATAATCAGCAAAGATAAATCATATTACCGATAAGATGATTGTAAAACATTTTCTACTGTTTTTCTACCAGAAACTTTAGAATGTGACAGATAAAAACAGTCCGGATGCTTCTACATTCCAGTAATATCAAATCCTGCCATGGGCGGCGTGTTATTCAATGGATCAGACATTAATCAGCATATCGAAAGCCCCTAAAATCTGCATATCCACCGGAGGCTTTGGTTGCATAGCAGTATAACCCGATCCGATACCCCATAAAATGATCCAGGGTATATCTCAGCTTTAACGGCAATCCTACTGATATCCATTCCTTGCTATCGTAAGAATAATAGAATTCAGCCATATCTATGCCGTCAGTATAATCAAAAAACACTTTAAGAAAAAGCTCTTCCTGTCGGAGCATAACACGTATTTCTTCCTGTTTCTCCTTGCGCGGGGCTCCATTCTTTCTGACAATATATCGTTTGCCCTCCGAATCGACTTCAATACCGATCAGGCCGTAGTGACTCTGTAAAGCGATGAGACCTGCACAGTCCCCCTGTTGTAATCCTTTTGTGCATAATATTACACTCATACTGCAGGTAGGTCCCTTCGTTCTCTGGGTCAGGGTGTTGCGTGCTTGAAGTACATCATCCGTTAAACTCCCCGTCTTAAGCCTTAAATAACCGGGACGTTCCGTGAAGCTCCATCGTGAGGAATCCGGATTATGATTCCATTGCCAGAAGTGAGACAATTGATTCACCGAGTGAGCGAACTCATCACTTCCATAAAGCGGGGCTGCTTCCTCCGAAGCTAATGCTAACCTCAAGCTTGTCGGCGCTATTCCACAGATCCCCATCATCGGCCATGCATCCATCCAGGTTACGGGAACCAACTGCGGAATTCGCCCTACGGCACCGTGATCCTGGAATAATACGGCATACCAATCCCCCGAAGGTGTATCCACCATAGCACCCTGTGCCACTCCGCAATTGTGGTAGCCCATGTCATCATCCAATATCACTTTTCTTTCATACTCTCCAAGGAGCTCCTTGGAACGATAACAAATCTGTCTTCTTCTCTTATTCCCATCAAACGGCCATTCAATAAATTGTAGGTATTAATAATCTCCGATTTTATAAGCATGGCAGCCCTCACAGCGAAGCATGATCTGATCCGAGGGCGTCTTAAATAACAGCTGATGAATGCCTCCCTCCTTAACCCCGGAACCATCCGGTTCCAGCTCCGTGATCATGATATCTCCACCATTGTATATGATATAAAGATGTCCCTGATCAAAGAGCAGGGAGGAATCATGATAGATGCCCTCCAACACATGCCTCTTCCATTCACCTCTCTCGATATCATCACTATAATAGATAAAGGTCTTCTTTAAATCATTACAATCAAAGCATATATAGAACACTCCTTCATGGAAGCGTAAGCTAGTCGCCCATTGCCCGCTGCCATAAACATTCTGATTGTTTTCCAAGCGGTATGTCGGATTGTCTTCAATGATCTCATAAAGATAAGATACCATCTCCCAATTCACCAGATCCTTAGACTTCATGATAGGACATCCGGGCATCATGTGCATCGTAGTGGTAACCATATAATAGGTATCTCCCACCCGGATCACATCCGGGTCCGGATAATCCATCCATAGAATCGGGTTGTAATATTCAAGCTGTTCCATCCTCCAAAGACCTCTTTTCCGCGTTTTATGTTGATTTCTACTCATTTTTTAGGTAATGCGACAGCACCGATGTATATGTAATACAATATAAAAAAGCATATACTTTGTCAATTCAAAAAAGTAAACGATTTCCTGTATTAAAATACCTACGAATATTTTCCTTCAATTAAAGGAAAAATACATAGAACTATGTATGATTTCGATTTGAATGGATCGAAGAAAGGGTGGGTATGCGAATGCTTGTGAAAAATGGTGTAGTAAGGGAAAATGGGCTTGATCATACAATCGCTTTAATGATGGAAGGATATCTGTATATCAAAAATCGGACAGGTGGGTATCAGAGTAACCTTTTTGTAACCCATCTTCTTGGGGAAAAGGTCATCTGCATGACCGGAGCTAAGGCGGCTAAGGTATTCTACAATTCAGAATGGTTCACAAGAAAAGGAGCTGCTCCAAAGCGAATACAGAAGACCTTACTTGGTGAGAATGCAATTCAAGGGATGAACGGAAATGCTCATTTCCATAGAAAACAGCTTTTCCTTTCCTTGATGACTGTGGAATCTCAACAACAGCTCGCAGAGTTAGTCAGGAACAAGCTGGAAGCAGCCATCGGCATATGGAGGAGCAAAGATCAGATTATTCTTTTTGATGAGATAAAAACAATCCTGTGTGCATCCGCATGTAAATGGGCAGGCGTACCTTTAAAGCAATCAGAGCTTCTTGGCAGAGCAGAGGATTTCAGTGCGATGGTGGATGGCTTTGGTGCCGTTGGTCCCCGCCATTATAAAGGGCGAAGTGCCAGGACCAGAACTGAGAAATGGATTAGCGGAATGATTGAAGCGGTTCGAAGCGGTCGCTTAAAGGCTGCCGAAGGTACTGCTCTTCATAAAATAGCATTTCATCACGATCCGGATAGTTTTCTCATGAATACCCATATGGCTGCCATCGAGTTAATTAATGTACTTCGTCCTATTGTGGCTGTTTCTACCTATATTACCTTTGCAGCCCTTGCATTGCATAAGCATCCGGAGTGTAGAGAGAAGCTTAAGGGCCAAGACCCTGACTACCTCGAGATGTTTGCACAGGAGGTACGACGCTTTTATCCCTTCACCCCCTTTGTAGGAGCCAGAGTGCGCAAGGATTTCATCTGGAATGAGTGCTATTTCGAAAAAGACACATTGGTACTACTGGATGTGTACGGAATAAACCATGATCCTTTGGTATGGAAGCAGCCCTATGAATTTATACCGGAGCGCTTCCGGAATCAACAGGGAGGCTTATACGATTTCATCCCTCAGGGTGGCGGCGATGCGTCGAAAACCCACCGTTGTCCGGGAGAAGGAATTACAGTAGATATCATGAAGACAGCAGTCGATTTTCTGGTAAACCGGATCGACTACCATGTTCCCAGGCAGGTTCTAAGCTACCCATTGAACCGAATACCAACATTACCCGAAAGCGGCTTTATTATGACGAATATAAAGCTTCAGTAAAATACTTAATCAAATAGCGATTAAAGCTAATCTACTGCAGGATGATCTTTTTCCCAGACTGCACCCAGTTGAGCCAGTAATATTATTTATTAGTAAAAGGGTGCTTGAAACCTATAAGATTTCAAGCACCTTCTTTATGATATACGTTTATAACCATTTTAAAAAATTAGTTTATATAATTCAAAAAAACTTGTAGGTTTTAACTCAGATTTTTCTCTTTCATTTTTATAATTTCTTTTTATTTTATTGCCATCTTCTCTAAATTATCTTTATCTAATCTATAAGCTTTTATATCTGGTTCTTTTGCTAATTTTATAATAAATGATAAGCTTTAATCCAACTTAATTAATATGTATTTGTATTGACACAATCAGAAATAATTTATACCATAAAATTATGATAGTATTATGATAACATATTGATAAAGGAGCGATTATAAGACCTGTATCAGATTTACGAAATAAATTTCCGGAAATAGAAAGTGTTGTTCGTGAATATGGGATTTGACTGAGATAACAGATTATATCTCCTATCATGTAAAAAAATCCCCAATCAGCCTATCTTTTAGCAGATGAGATTGAAAAAGCTATAAGGGAAAGACTGGCATGCCCAGAGGGTTATGAACCATATCCTTCGGCTAAGGACAGAAAGCATCCATATTACCGTATATATATATATATAACTTTATATTTTACTATGTTGTAATTGCTGATGATGATAAAGAATTCAAAATAATGGAAGTCGGGCGTATCCTATATAGTAAAAGGAACAAAAGAAAATTAGTATATATATGGCTCTCAAGGAGTAGGTTAGGTAGCTGTGAACAAACGATCTTACAATACAATGATAAATGTTTATGGGAGGATTAATACATGAATGGAAATATTAATATTCAAGGTTATCTTAATACTGTAAATGCTCCATGGGGAAAATTGTTTTATAGGTTGGTATGGCACAACATAGAATGCGAAGGTAAAAAAGTTCTTGATTTCGGAAGTGGTTTCGGGATTACTGCTGACTATCTAGCAAAGAATAATGATGTGACAGCCATTGAACCTAACGAGGAAATGCTTAAACATCGATTTTGTTATAACGAATATAAGCAAATTGTAGGTGGGATAGAGCAGTTAGCAAAAATGCCAAATCAGTCCTATGATATGATTATATGCCACAATGTTCTGGAATATCTGGATAATAGAATAGAGTTGCTTCGTGAATTTAGCCGTGTGCTAAAACCCAATGGCTTTGTATCAATTGTTAAGCACAATAAAGCTGGGAAAATAATGCATAAAGCAGTGTTCGATTATAAAATCAACGAGGCACTAGAATTGGTTAATAACGGAAAAGCCATATCTGAAAACTTTGGAATAATAAACGAATATGATAATTGTGAATTAGAACAGTTTTGTAAAGGATCTTTTGAAATAAGCAAAATTTACGGTGTTCGAACTTTTTTTGCTCTGCAAAGAAATGAACTTAAAATGGAACCTGATTGGATTTCTAACATGTATCATCTTGAATGTTCAACTGAAGAGATACCTGAATTTAGAGATATTTCGTATTTTCACCATATTATTCTAAAGCACACAATACAAAATTACAGTTAATAAAGATTACTATTTTAAATGATGTAATATGTAAAGAGTATTATATTATCAAACATGTCACACTGTTGTCGCGTTTGCTGTGTAATGATTGAAATAAAAAGGAGTTCATTATGAAAAAGGAAATTTCTATTAGTAAAAGACCAGAGAGATTTACTGAGCAATACCTGGAAGCCTGCGGCAATATGTCATGGTATGATTTTGTGACAGCCATCCCGTCGTTGGTATTCGTCGTTACAGGATGGAAATCGAACGGTAAGGAAAACGCCTGTCTACAATCTTGGTCTACTTTTGCGGGAAGCGGAGCTGACAACTTCATCTGTATCATGGGAAAAGTCGATAAAGGCGGACATATGTATCAATCATTGAAAGAAACGAAGGGGTGTGTGTTAAATTTCCCTTCAAATGATATTTATGACCGCTGTATTAAAACGATTGGTAATAATCAGTTTGAAACAGATGAAATCACCGCATCCGGCTTAACGGCGGAGAAAGCCTCAAAGGTCAACGCGCCGCGAATCAAAGAGTGTTTTTTGAATATCGAATGTGATTTTTTATGGGAACATGAGCTTTTCGAGGGAAGCCAAGAAGTGGCGGTTGCATTGAAAGCCGTTAACATTTGCATGGATAGCGAACGCTACGACCAAAGCAAATTCGGTAGATACGGAAAGAGCGGCTATTTGTTTCAAGTTGACCAACCTACCAATCCAGAAACAGGTGAAACAACACCTTTCGGGCCCGGAATATTGGAGCAAGGTAATCCAATTCCTTGGATTACAAAATAAGCATTTTCTACATATTTAATATCAATACCGAATCCTAACCCCACTAAATTCTGTGGGGTTAGGATTTTTAGAAAAACGTAGATACTAAGTGTAACTCAATTATGAAGAGATTGATGGCTGTGCCTACTATTGATAAAGTTGCCAATAGACTAATAACTGAAAAAAGTAATTTATATTTTACTAATTTCAACGTTATCGTATATCACATCTAATAAATTCCACTCCACATTGGCATAATAACTAAATAAATGTTTTGATTAATAATATGCAATGATAAGGAGTGCGTCTATGAATACAACCGAACATGTAACAAATAAAGGGCAAGGTACAACCAGAATACCAAATAAACTAATCGACGAAAAATCGCCATACTTACTACAACACGCCTACAATCCCGTCAAATGGTACCCTTGGGGACCGGAAGCTTTCGAGCTTGCTAAAAGAGAAAATAAACCAATTTTTCTAAGTATCGGCTATTCCACCTGTCATTGGTGCCATGTTATGGCGCACGAGTCCTTTGAGGATGATGAGGTAGCAGACCTCTTGAACGAATCCTTTGTATGTATTAAGGTTGACAAGGAGGAGCGTCCGGATATCGACACGGTGTATATGACAATCTGTCAGGCTACAACGGGTCACGGAGGCTGGCCATTAACCATTCTGATGACCCCTTACCAAAAGCCCTTCTATGCTGCGACCTATATCCCGAAGCACACCCAGTATGGAATCCTCGGTCTCACGGAGCTATTGGATCAGATTGCAGTGAAATGGGCGAAGAATCCTGCTTCGATGCTACGTACCGGGGATCAGATCGCTGATATCATGAAGCATGAATTTGAAGCCTCCTCGGATAGTGCAAAGGTTACTAAGGACTTGATTGATCTGGCAGTAACCCAGTTTAGTCAGAGCTTTGATCATGATTATGGCGGTTTCGGCAATGAACCCAAATTCCCCACACCCCATAACCTGATGTTTTTACTCCGGTATGCCAAGCTGGAGTCCGATGAGAAAGCACTGTTTATGGTTGAAAATACTCTGATGCATATGTATCGCGGCGGTATCTATGACCATATCGGCTATGGCTTCTCCAGGTACTCTACCGATGCCAGATGGCTGGTCCCGCATTTTGAGAAGATGCTTTACGACAATGCCATGCTGGCAATCACCTATACAGAAGCTTATCAGCATACGAAGAACCCCATCTATAAGGCGGTAGCTGAACAAATTCTTGAATATGTCCGCAGGGAAATGACCGATAAGGAAGGCGGCTTTTACTGCGCACAGGATGCAGACAGTGAAGGTGTAGAAGGAAAATATTATGTCTTTACTCCGGAGGAGGTTACCTCTGTTCTGGGTAATGATGATGGCTCCTTCTTCTGCGAATACTTTAACATCACGAAGGAAGGAAACTTTGAAGGAGCATCCATTCCGAATCTGATCAAATCCCATGAGCTAAAGCCGGATAACGAGCGAGTACAGCGTGTATGCAAGCAGATGTATACCTATCGCTTAAATCGAACCCAGCTTCATAAGGATGATAAGATACTAACCTCCTGGAATGCCCTGATGATTACGGCTTATGCCACCGCTGCCAGAGTATTTCAGAAGGAGGAATATGCCGATGTTGCGGCGCAGGCTACAGAATTTATTAATACCAGGCTGACCGATGAAGCCGGCAGACTCTATGTGCGCTTCCGTGAGGGCAACGCAGCCCATTATGGACTAATCGATGATTACGCCTTCTATTGCATGGCACTATGCTCCCTATATGAGGTAACCTTCGAAATCAAGTATATTAAACGTGCTCTAAGGCTGGCCGAGGATATGCTGGAGCTCTTCTGGGATGATAAATACGGCGGCTTCTTCCTGAATGCCTCCGACTCAGAGACGTTGATTTATCGTCCAAAGGAGGTATACGACGGGGCTATTCCCTCCGGCAACTCCGTAGCAGGTTATGTCCTGATGCGGCTTGCCCACCTGACCACTAATCCAAAGATGATGGAATATGCCAGGAAGCAGCTTCGCTTTCTGGCAGGCCAGGTAAAGGATTATCCTGCCGGACACAGCTTCTCTCTGATCGCCTTTCTTGGTGAACTATATCCTTCAAAGGAAATTATCTGCATTGCAGATGAGAAGGAAGAATATCAGGAACTAAAGGATTATCTCTCGGAGCATTTTGAGCCAAATACCGTAGTTCTAATGAGATCCGAAAAAAATTCCCAGGAAGTATTACGAACCGCCAGCTATGTCGTCGATTACCAGAAAATCAATGACAAGACTACCTACTATGTGTGCGAGAATCACAGCTGCCTCTCTCCGACCAATTCATTAGCTTAATTAAGACTTGACAAATATATCAGTCTGATATATAGTTGCATTATAAAAACTATATCAGACTGATATATTCTTTATGGAGGTGTTTAATGGCTACTACAAATAAATCAAGATATGCTATACTCGGCGTACTCTGTATCAAACCGGGCTCAGGTTATGATATTAAGAAATTCTGTGATAAGACCATTTCTCATTTCTGGAATGAGAACTTTGGACATATCTATCCTGTTCTGAAACAGTTAGAGAAGGAGGGGCTGATTGAAGCAGAGAACTCCATGGAGCAGGACAGAAAAAAGCTTTACCATGTTACGGAGCAAGGCCGTGAGGCCTTTTATGACTGGCTGCTTCAAGCGGTGGAGGTAACACCGCCTCGTTCGGAGTTATTACTAAAGCTTTCCTTTGGGAATTATATTCCAAATAACAGAGTAATAGAGATGCTTCAGGAATTAAAGGAACGGTATAGCCGTAACCTGATGTTATATAAGGAGATGGAAGCCTCTTATATAACAAACGAAGCCGCACGACAGGATAGTGCATATCCTTACTGGTTATCGTCATTACGCTATGGTATTGTCACAGCAGAAGCGACCTTGCTATGGTGCGAGGATACCATAAGTCTTCTACAGAAAGCTTAAGAATATAATCCAGACAAGAAATGTCAATTTATAATCTCAAAATATATGATATTTTTTAAGCTAAAAAAGGGGGGGTAATTCAATGTCACGTATTCTATTTATTAACGGTAATCTACATGGACATATCAATCCTACGCTGCCGATTGTTAAGGAATTGGTACGACGTGGAGATGAGGTCTATTATTTCTCCAGCTTAGCTTTTCAGTCGAAAATCGAAGCTGCCGGGGCTGTTTTCCTTGATTACGGGGAAGAGCTCGAGCATTTTGTACATACCTTCCATCCTCACGGTAACCATCCTTTTTATACACTGATAGAATCTATGCTGGGTTTTGACCGAACCGTAGTTCCTATTGTATTGAGAAAGACTAAGCACTTGCAATTTGACCTTCTGGTCCATGATATTATGTTTGGAGGAGGCACATTCCTTGCAAAGCAATTGAAGCTGCCTGCGATTGCTTCCTGCTCATCCTTCCTGTTTGAGAAGCCTCCTCTGCCTCCCCATATGCTGGAACCCGGCTTTCATCCTCAGCTTGACCTTGTGCTGAAGGAGCTGGAAGAGGCGTCTATGGAATGGTGGTTGGCTTCTCTTACGATTGAAGATATTTTCTGCAAGAAAGAAGCTAATAATCTTATCTATACCTCCAAGCTGTTTCATCCTCAGGGTGACAGCTATGATGCCTCCTACCGCTTTGTCGGTCCTAGTATTGCGGATCGCAATGAGATATTGGACCTACCCATTGATTGCTCGGAAGGCAGTAAACTGATCTATATCACTCTGGGTACCATATTAAATAACAATATTGATTTCTATAATCAATGTATTGATGCATTTCGTAACACGGATTATCAGGTTGTATTATCAATCGGCAGTAAAACAGAGGTTTCCTCCTTACAGCCACTTCCGGAGAATATCATAGCAAGAAATTATGTCCCCCAGCTGGAGCTGTTAAAGCATGCCCAGCTTATGATCAGCCATGGCGGTCTCAATAGTGTCAGTGAGTCGTTATACTTCGGTGTTCCGGTCATTGCGATTCCCTTAGCCAATGATCAACCGGCTGTAGCAAAGCGACTCCAGGAGCTCGGCGCCGGACTCTCAATAAAGCTTGAGGATATCACTCCTGAGAGCCTCAGATATCATGCAGATACTATACTATCAGCACCAAGCTATTATGAGCAGTGCAAGCAGCTTTCCATCTCCTTCCGGGAGGCAGGCGGCTATGCAAAGGCTGCAGATTATATTCATGGGATGATCAAATAAATAACTTCGAAACAGAATCAGGCATATGTGACACCTTAATAGGTACCCATATGCCTGTATGTTATAGGACGAATGAACTTCTGTCAGATTTACTTTTATTCAACAGGTTTCACAAAACATATGCAAAGCCGACATTTTTTTATTAATCAAGATATCTCTTCAGCGTTGCTCTCACTGCTCCTTTTCCTGCGATCAGCTCCAAGAACATACCTTCAATCTTCTCAGCCAGTCCTACCTCATAAAGATTTACAGCAAAGATCTTTTTATTGGAGAGAATTGGCCTGAGTACATTCTGGGCAATCGTCTTGTCCCCAAGCTTGATGTCCTTTACATATTCCTGTACCTCAGCCAATAGCGGGTCAGGACTTGGAGTAAATACATTTCCATTGTCATCCACACCCATCAGATAACGGCACCAGCCTGCTAGGGTCAACGGAATAAAAGTAAGCTCCGTTACCTTCAAATCCTTACTTGCGGCATAAGCCTTAATGGTCTCACCGAAACGAATCGGCAGCTTCTGCGAGGTATCTGTCGCAATTCTCTGAGGTGCATCGGGCATGAAGGGATTCGGTAGTCTAAGTTCCAATACAGCCTTGATGAAGTCCTGAGGATTAAGCACTCCCGGATTCACCACAACCGGCATACCCTCGACATAGCCTATTTTATTTACCAGCTTTACAAGCTCCGTATCTCTCATCTCTTCCCAGATGGTCTGGTAGGATAATAAGCAGCCGAAGATTGCAAGGGATGTATGAAGAGGATTCAGGCAGGTACACACCTTCATCTTCTCAACCTTGTCCACCGTTTCACGATCGGTAAAGAGAACTCCCGCCTTCTCAAAGGGTGGTCTGCCGTTCGGGAAAGCCTCCTCGATAACAAGATATTCGGTCTCCTCTGCATTGACAAAAGCTGCGGTATAGGTATTTTTACCGGTGATAATCAGCTCCGTATCCTCAAAGCCGTCATCCGCCAGCATCTGCTTCACCTTATCGTCCGGTCTGGGTGTGATCTTATCAATCATACTCCAGGGAAAGGAAACCTTCTTCGGATCTGCAATATAGCTAAGGAAGCTATCCTTAACAAAGCCATTCTTCACCCAGTTCTCAGCATAAGCTTCTACTGCGGAATAAAGCTTATCCCCATTGTGAGAGCAGTTATCCATACTTACCATTGCGATCGGTGCAGCACCTGCCAGGAATCTCTCATAAAGCAACGCTGTCACCTTACCCATGATATGGTTCGGTTTCTCTAAGCCAATATTAAAATCAGCCTCCACTATGCCTAGATGGTCACCCCTTGAATCGAACAGACTGTAGCCCTTTTCCGTAATGGTAAAGCTCGCCATCTGGAGCGAGGAATTCTTAAATATCTCCTTCAATCTGGACCATTCTCTATCATTAGAGCTATCGGCTACCAGAGATTCTACCACACTCCCGATGACTTTCTTCTCAATACTGCCGTTGGCCTTTAATACTACCAAAAGGCTCAGGTCATCAAAAGGCTTGTAAGCCTTCTCGATTATCTCATAATCAAAGCCTTCAGCAACTATTACACCCTTATCATAGCTTTTGTTGTTAAGCAGCTTCTGCATTCCCGCTGCCGGAAAGCCACGGAAGATATTACCTGCACCAAAGTGAATCCAGGTAGGCCCCTCCATCGTATTCTTTTTTACCTGGTCTCTGTTATATTCAGGCAATTCGTAACCCTTCGCCTTCCATGTCTGATCATAATTCTTTAATCTCATCATGACCTCCCTATTCTGCATCTACGATGCATCCCTATGAACTAGTTTCTGCTGCTCTTGTCGATTGCTTCCCACAGACCATTCAGATAAGCTACTCCGAGAGCTCTGTCATACAAACCATAACCGGGTCTTGCCTGCTCGCCCCAGATCATACGTCCGTGATCGGGACGGATGACACCGTTAAAGCCGCTCTCATAAAGAGCCTTGACGATGTCATACATATCAAAATTACCATCGGAGGACAGATGGGAGCTCTCATGGAACACACCGTCACATTCGAACTTCATATTTCTCAGATGGGCAAAATGAATTCTCTCACTGATCTTCGGATTACGGATAATCTGAGGCAGGTTATTCTTCAGATTACTGCCAAGAGATCCGGTGCAAAGAGTAAATCCATTGTAAATACTGTCATTCAAGGAAGCGATCTCCTCCAAAGCCTTCTCACTGGTTACGATCCTCGGTAATCCGAATACACTCCAGGCAGGATCGTCCGGATGGATTGCCATCTTAATCTTATATTTCTCACAAACCGGCATAATAGAATCCAGGAAATACTTAAGATTTTGCATCAGCTTCTCCGCCGTAACACCCTTATATTTCTCGAACAAGCCAATGATCTCGTCCCTGCGGTTCGGTTCCCAGCCGGGAAGAATAAAGCCGCCGCTTTCCTTCTCCATACGCTCGAACATAGCGGAGGGCTCTATTCCCTTAATAATATTCTCATCATAAGCCAGTGCATAAGAACCATCCTCTAATCGCATAGCCAGATCGGTTCTTGTCCAGTCAAAAATCGGCATAAAATTATAGCAAACCAGATGTACATCAGCTTTTCCAAGGTTTTCGAGTGATATCTTATAATTCTCAATATATTGTTCACGGGAGGGAAGGCCAATCTTAATATCCTCGTGAATATTAACGCTTTCGATTCCAATCAGCTTCAGTCCGCTCTCCTCCACTGTATTCTTCAATGCCAGGATATCCTCCAGCTTCCATGCTTCACCAACCGCAATATCATGTAAGGAGGATACGACTCCGCTCACTCCTGGAATCTGTTTAATCTTGTCCAAAGCTACACTATCATGCTTTTCGCCAAACCATCTTAAAGTCATTTCCATTTATTCAAATTCCTTTCATACTAATTTCTTACTATACTCTAGTATTTAGTATATTATCTACACTATTAGAATACAAGAAATTTTTTGCAGTTTGGAAATCGGTTACTACTTGATGCAATCTATCTTACATGATCATATTACTATTATATTTTAATCAGCCTTTATGCATTATGTGCGTAGCACGATGAATTGGTGAACCAATTCACTTGTCATGAATTAAAAATAGAGCCGCAATATAATCTACTGCGGCTCGGCTGAATATTTTCTTAATAAATCTTCCTGTGCTTACTATCATCTACCCCTGCTTTTCGGTAGAAATAGGTATTAATTCTATCCCTCCATTCTATAGCACTTTCTAACTGCTCATCAAAGCGTTCACTCATACGAAGATAAGCATCCTGCGGCAGTAGCTCCTTAATGGATTGCAAGCCTGCAATCATTTTCTCTACCTCTTCCACTCCTTCAAAATGTGTATCATAAATATGCTGAAGCAAAGTCTTACCGCTTTTAAGTACATAATCATAGCTTACATGATGGAAGAATAAAAGCAGTTCCTCCGGGCAAGTCTCAATGCTCTCATACATAGAGGCATTTGGCTCGTTATACTGGGTAACATAGCCGGTTCCGTTAACCGTACGGTCCACTCCTACCCCGTCCCGATTCGCTCTATGATAGGTGCCCCATTTGTCGTATTCATAACCGTCCACATTAGGTCCGTAATGATTGTTCGGATTAACCATCCATCCAATACCTAAGGGAGAGGTGTATTTTTCATAAGTTAACCAGGAGTTCTGCAAGATCTCCGACAAGACGGTCAGAACCTTCTCGTTATGAGAGAAGGTTAATAGAATCCATTCTCTCATAATCTCCTCTGACGTTAGCTCCGTATTCCAGCAAAGCCTTCCGAAGCCATACAGATTAGCTGCCGCGAGATCGTGACCGGTCCAATTATAGTCATCACCAGTATTCGCCACTGCTGCTATCCCACAATTCGTCTGATGATAAGTCCTACCGGCCACAATATCGGCAACGGTAGCACCTGTATCCTCTGCATAAGTATTAAAGCTTAAGACTTCCTTCCACATTGGTACAAGATAGCATACATGCTTCTGTTGGCCGGTGTACTCCTGGGCTATCTGCACCTCCAGCATCTGATTGGTTTTCTTAAGACCGCCAAAAAGCGGGGATACCGGTTCTCTAACCTGGAAATCCATCGGTCCGTTCTTAATCTGAAGAATCACATTCTCTTCAAATTGTCCATCCAGACCCATAAAGTTATCGTAAGCTGCTCTTGCACGATCGGTCTTATAATCACGCCAATCCTGCTGGCAGTTATACACAAAACACCTCCATATGAGAATTCCATTATACGGCTTCAAGGCTCTTGCCAAAACATTGGCTCCATCGGCATGAGTTCTTCCATAAGTAAAGGGACCTGGACGACCTTCCGAATCTGCTTTGATTAAAAATCCCCCGAAATCCGGTATCTGATGGTATATATTTCTGGCACAACTCCTCCACCACTTTTCAACACCCGGATCACAGGGATCGGCCGTACTAATACCTCCTATTTCTAAAGGAGCTGCAAAATTCACGCTTAAATATAGCTTAATACCAAAGCCGGAGAATATATCGACCATTTCCTTAAGCTTTCCTAAATAACGGTCGGTGATGAGCCCAGAGGCTGCTCCTCCGCGTACATTAACATTATTTATGACTATAGCATTGATACCTACCGATGCTGCAATTCTTGCATAATCAGTCGTTCGTTCATTGATCAGAATCTCTTCCTGATTAAAGAAGAAGGAAGAACCGGAATACCCACGTTCAATACTACCATCCAGGTTATCCCAATGATTAAGCATACGCAAGCGATTCATAGGCTTTTCCAAAAGACTCAATCCCCGTAGATCCTTCCCCATGGCAACCCTGCGAATAAGCTCGAAGCATCCATACAAGATACCTTTTTCCGTACTGCCAATAATATATATATTGGTATTAATCTGATGAATACGGTAGCCTTCCTCTCCTAATTCCTCTGTGCTCCAGCGTTCCTTGCATATTTCATGGCTACTGTCAGCTAATATAATACAATTTGTCAGGGAAGTGGTCTCTCTGCTGTTCTGTTCCAAACTGTATTCCAGTTTGATATCCAGCATACTCATCAATGCGTTGCTAAGCTCCCTGACCGCATTTCTTACTATTACTCCTGCCGGTTTATTGTTTGCTTTAAATAAATAGAGCTTCCTCAGTAAATCTGCATCCTTAAAGTCTTTCACCTTATGATAGTTAAGCCAGCATTGATTATAACTCATTTTTTCTCTCCTATTCATCTATGTATCAATAGAAAAATACAGGGTCTGACATATGTATCCCCAAAGCAACCCTCGTACGTATCACGAAGGCTTTCATAATTCGGAAATAGTGCCTACCTATACGATTAAAAGTGGGCGCTGATTTAACGCCCACTTCTCGCTCTCCCTATTACAGAATAACGGTTTTTTTGGAACGCATGATTTTACTGTACGGCTTATTACCTGTTAATTGAATACTTCTTGCGTCCGGCTGGCTCATACCAATGAATACTTCGTATTCCCCTTCATGAAGCACTAGCTTACCGTTGCTATCATATAGTCCAAAAGCTTCGTCCTTTAACGTTATTCTAATTGTTTTTTGTTCTCCGGGCATTAGATTAACCTTCTTTAGCCCCTTTAGCTGATGATTGGGTGCACCTTCTACCTTTGCCTTAACATAAACCTGAACCGTCTCGGCGCCAGCATAATCACCAATATTCTTCAGGTCCACTCTGCAGCTTACTGATTTGCCTGACTCAAGCTCGTCGGTATCGACCGATGCATTGCTCATCTCAAACTTCGTATAGGACATACCATATCCAAAGGGATACAAAGCATCCTGAGCCATATAACGATAGGTTCTGCCCTTCATATTGTAATCCGTAAATTCCGGCAGTTCCTCAGAAGTACGATAAAAAGTAACCGGAAGCTTACCCTCAGGTGAAAATTCACCGAATAATAGCTCAGCAATAACCCTACCGCCCTGCGCTCCGGGATACCATCCCTGAACGATAGCCGGAATATGCTCGTCCTCCCACGGAATACTCAGAGCACTACCGGATAGTAATACTAATACCACCGGCTTTCCGCTGCGATATAATTCCTTAATCACCTCTTCTTGAATACCGGGAAGTCTTAAGTTCGGTTTATCTCCGCTGGCAAATTCATTACCCTGATCTCCCTCTTCCCCCTCCAGACCGGGATCCAGACCGAAGCAGGCAATAACCACATCACTCTTGTCACATACCGCGCGCGCTTCCGCAATACGGTCATTCTCCTGTCCTAAGCCCTGAACACGGTTCTTGAATAGATGGCAGCCCTCAGAGAAGAATATGCGGGTGCTGTCTCCCAGATATCCTCTGATACCCTCTAGAATTGTTATATATTCGGATGATGTACCCTCATAATTACCAACCAAAGCATTACGATTATCTGCATTCGGTCCGATTACACCGACTGTCTTAATCTTATTTTTATTTAACGGAAGCAGATTGTTCTCATTCTTTAATAAAACAATAGATTTTCCGGATGCCTTCCGATTCAGCTTTTTATGCTCCGCCTGATCCACCTGATCATAATCGATTGAGTTGAAGGGAACCTTCGACGGATCATCAAACAACCCTAACTTCATACGGGTTGTAACCAGTCGGATCACCGCCTGATCTATCGTTTCTTCCTTCACAAGACCGTCTCTGATCGCATAGAGCAGGTTACCATACATATTACCGCAATTTAAGTCGCAGCCATTATTCATTGCCAATGCCACTGACTCAACAGGTGTCGAGGTTACCATATGGCCCTCATGGAAATCCTTAATAGCCCAACAGTCGGAGGTTACATGCCCCTCAAAGCTCCATTGCTCACGAAGAATATCCTGGAGCAGGGTCTTGCTGCCACAGCAGGGCTCGCCATTGGTACGGTTATAAGCACCCATGACAGCTTCTACACCGGCCTCCTGTACACAGGCCTTAAAAGCAGGAAGATAAGTTTCATATAAATCCTGATTGGATACTTCCGCATTAAAGCTATGCCTGATATCCTCCGGTCCGGAATGTACAGCAAAATGCTTCGCACATGCAGCTGCCTTCATATACTTCTCATCATGTCCTTGAATTCCTTGCACGAATCTGACACCAAGTCTGGAGCTTAAATAAGGATCCTCACCATAAGTCTCATGGCCTCTTCCCCATCTGGGATCACGGAAAATATTCACATTGGGCGACCAGAAGGTTAAGCCCTTATAAATGTCGGTATCATTATACTTCTGCTGCATATTAAACTTTGCTCTGCCTTCGGTAGAAATCACATCAGCGACTTCCTCCAGAAGATCCTCATCAAAGGTAGCAGCCAGGCCGATTGCCTGTGGAAATACCGTAGCAACTCCGGCACGTGCAACACCATGCAGTGCCTCGTTCCACCAATTATATGCCTTTACTCCAAGCCTCTCTATGGCCGGAGCAGTATACAGAGTCTGAAAAACCTTCTCTTCTAAAGTCATCCTGGATACTAAATCCTTCGCTCTATCCTGAAAGCTTAAGGTCTCATCCAAATATGCGTATCTATCTTGCATCTATGTGTCCTCCTAAAAGTCTGTTTTTTGTAGAGTAAGTATAATAATGCGAGCTTATTATTACTAACTTTCATCTTCGATATCTCTATTGACAGCATCTATTCTATGCAATAAATTGCTTTATTTCTATGCCATACTAACTTAATATTACACTATATTCGTTTAATTACTCAACAAAAAAATGCAACAGATTACGTTTAAAATTATGAATTATTGCTATCATTATTCAATTATTATACAATAATGGGATGAGGGTTCCTCAGAGGACAGCGCATTGCCCTCTGAGCCCTATTCCCATCTTCGATCTCCAAGCTGCTTAACTAAGGCAGCTTATTACTAGCGGAAGAATCATGAGTGTGCCACTGAACACACTCAACTGTTCTTCTTAAGGGAATTCCCATTTCCCTTTGTCCCTACAAAACTGATATAATAGTCTATATATCTAAGATATTATTCTGCATAATTGCGCCACCTGATCTTCTCCCAAATATTCCTTCAAAGCCTCGACGTTGTCAGCCAAGGAATAGTCAAGCAGCCTTTCTTCTTAAATATTGATATAACAGGTTCCTTCCCTCTCTTTGCACATATTGCATAGAATTCATGAATTTGAAACGATATATTTTAATACTATATCAAAATTTGCTTTTTGACCTATCATATTTTGCTTTAATAATATCATCTTTTGCGATTCTAAATGAGATTTCATCCCCTATCGTAAAATAATTTATTGAATCAACAAATCCTATTTACAAATAAAAAACTTTATAATAGAATATAACTCATAATATTACTATCAAATTTACCAATGAGCAGTAGTAATAATCCCTATTCGTTCTATATATTGTACAAATTATTTTTTTTACTTGATCCAGAAAGAAAATAGCAATATTTATTATCTAAAAAACACGTTTCGTAGCAATATTCATCATTATGATGCAATATATAAGCATTTACGCGAAGCCGGTAATATGCAGACTGTTACATTAATCACCAATACCTGCAAGAAAACGGATGACCATTATATATAACATTTTTTCGAAAGGCTACGGTATAAGAAATGAGAATCCTGGATGGAATTTTTGAAAAGGTGGATTATCAGAACAATACGTCAATCCTGCTTCACATTAATAGTGAGGTGGATAATTATTCTGTTCACTGGCATACAGCTATCGAAATGATAATGCCGGTCGAAAATATTTATACAATAAATATCGGGAAGACAGCCTATGTCTTACGCGAGGGTGATATCCTGATTATACCTCCCGGTGAGCTTCACGAGCTGATTGCACCTTCTCAGGGTCTTCGCCGTATCTTATTGTTTGATTTCTCGCTGATCAGTAATCTGAAGGGCTTATCCAGTATTTTAACCGTTCTGAATCAACCCAGACAGATCACTGCGACCACGGCACCTGACATTCATTCTCAGCTTGTGCATCTATTTGATGAGATCACCTACGAGTACCGAAGTCAGAATACCCTGCGGGAAGCTGCCATCTATGCACTGATCATTCAGATGTTCGTCGTGATGGCACGCAAATATATGAATACAGAGAATCTGTTTCCTGATGCAAAGCTGAATAATCAACGGGAATATATCGAAAAATTTAATGTAATCTTTGAATACATTAATAATAATTACTCGGAGAATATTACCCTGGATGCTATTGCTGATATAGCCGGCTTCAGTAAATTCCATTTTACCCGATTGTTTAAGCAGTTTACCGATATGTCCTTCTATGATTACCTAAACCAGCGCAGAGTGAAGGAAGCCGAGAAGCTTCTTCTCAATCCTAGTCTCTCTATCACCGAGGTTGCAATGCGATCCGGCTTCTCCAGTATCGCAACCTTTAACCGAGTATTCAAAAGTTTTAAGGAATGTACCCCTACCGAATTCAAGAATCTGTATCGCAGAAGGAATCATACCAAAGATTGATGCATCTGCTATTGCAATTTTTCTGCCTTGCCATTCACTTTTTACTTTTTCATAGTATCATTTATCTTTCCTTTTTTTAACACAAAAAAGCCTACTCTTCCGGTAGGCTTTTTTGTGTTTTATTTAATTTTATACAAACTTTTTATGAATCATGTATTCAGAACTGGCTCGAAGATTCTACGTCGTTGTTCTGAATAGTTATATGTTCGTATATTCCAGATAATCAAAATCGGCGAAGTTATTGCTCTCTGTGCTATTCGAGGAGCAATACAGTCCCAGTGTCGTTCCCACAAAACCCCCGGCGATATCGGTACTCAGCATACTTGCATCTACCCCCGACTTAACCGGTACAAAATGGTTACCGTCAAAGCTGTAGGAGAACATCAATACCTGTTGATTGGCCGTTATCCTTAGAATAAGGCTCTTCTGTGACGGATTTGAATTTTCGCAGGCTACACGGCCTACTACTTCCTCTTTACCTTCAAAGCAGCGGACTACCGTCATTGTTTTAATCCCTTCTATCAGGGTACATACAAAACGATAGTGGTACTGATTGCTTTGCAGAAGCACCAGCCCTGCCTCTTCTTCGCTACTCTGTGGAGTGAACTCCATCTTTGTCTCCAGTCGATAGCTCATGGCTGTCTGTCGCACTCCCACATAGGTCGGATTGCCACGCTCCAGCATCCGGTCCGGAGCCAGTATCATTCTCAGATAACTCTTTCTCGCACTTAGGCAATAATTCTCCGGTATCGGATTGCGAAGGTACAGGAAATGAAAGGGCAGATTATCCCCTTCAAATTCTTCTTTGTCAGGAACCGGTTCTACTTCATACTTCACAAGATTAGGAGACTCCACCGTATTCTCTACCAAACCGATGCCTTTATTCACAACCGGCCATCCGTCTTCCCAGGTTACCGGAACCAGAAAAGTTTCCCTGCCAAGATTACGATAATATCCTCCATAAGGCCGGGAAGCCAGAACCACCATATAGGTCTCACCGTTTTGCGTCTCTACCAGATCACCATGTCCTACATTTACGATGGAATAGTCATGTCCTAAGTGTCTATGAGTAAGGATAGGATTACAGCGATGTCCGGTGAACGGCTCCTTTAAGCTGGTACCCACTGCGATGGTAACCGCATGCTCATGTCCGGTGCCGCCTTCTGCGATCATCAGATAATATCTGCCATATTTTTTATATAGATGAGGTCCTTCAGGCCATATAGCATCCTGCATGGCACCATACCAGATCGGATACGATTCACCGACCAAACTAAGCGTAGATAAATCCAACTCTTGAACATAGATTTCATTGTCACCGAAATATTTGTGATTTTCTCTCCGATCCTTGGTTCCGGTATAGTAGCATTTTCCATCATCATCAAAAAACAGGGATGGGTCGATACCTCCCGAACCTAAGAATGTGGGATTGGACCAGGGTCCGGCAGGGTCCTTAGCGGTAACGATGAAATTACCTCCATGGGATACATTGGTTGTAATCACGTAAAAGGTTCCTTTATGATATCTTATGGTCGGAGCGTAGATACCACCGGTATTGCCTGCATCCGCCAGATCAATCTGCTCCTTCCTGTCTAAAACGTTGCCAATCTGCTTCCAATGTACTAAATCCCTACTATGAAAAATAGGAACGCCCGGAAAGTAGGCAAAGGTCGAGTTAACCAGATAGTAGTCTTTCCCCACCCTGCAGATTGACGGATCGGGATAAAACCCGGGTAATATCGGATTTGGAACTCTAGATCTCATTTTGTCTCCTCCACTTACTCAAAGTCTTTTGTATTCTCTCTTCGCTTTATTTTCTTGAACCATTCATTAATATATTACTCTGATAATATTTACTTTTACAAACAGCCTGCATATGATATAGTAACGCTTTTATGAGGTGCATACTATGCCTAAAAGCTGGGTTTATGAACCAATGCTATCCCCATATGATGCATTACTTTTCTATAATGCCATGAAACGGCACTATGATCCCTACTATTACACACCGATTGCTGTTGCTAAGCGTGAAGAAACCGGTATGAAATATCGTTTTCTATGCCTTGCCCATGAGAAAAACGCTCCGGAACAGGATTCCCTTTTTGCCAGCATTGAGATATATAAGCCGGCCGCAGGGATACCTTATGCAACCCGTTTACATAGGCTGTCACAAGATGTATGGCTATAATTTTACAAAGGAAAGGCCATCTATTATACCAAAGCTATCTAGTATGATTATACTACGATATAGCCTCGGCTACAATAAGATAGCCTTAAAGTTTTATATATTGGTTTTATATATTGGTTTTATATATTAGTGCGAATGATTGAAAAATATAATTCACACTTTATTCAGCCTTATATTTTACTGATATAGGTTATGACACAGGCCCCGGGACCGGCATGGGTACCAACCACACAACCAACCGGATGGATAGAGCTGTTCGTAAAGCCAAAATGCTCTTTCACGCTCTCCATCAGCTGCTTCGTCTTACTGTCCTCGGCAGTAAATCCATAATATAATGGATAGCTGGCATCAATGTGCCCTCTCTCCTCAATAATCTCTATCATTTTAGCAATACCTTTATTGGTACCTCGCTCCTTACCGACCACAGCTATGACACCGTCCTTCAAGGTGATAATAGGCTTGAACTTTAGGAGTGAGCCTAGGACCTTTGAGGACTTGGACAAGCGGCCGCCTTTGTGCAGATACTCCAGGGTATCTACCATGGCTAAGAGAACAATACGATCCTTCAGGTCTTCCAGAATAGGAGCAATTTCCTTGGCACTCTTCCCCTCATCTCTAAGCTTAACTGCATGCTCTACCAGAAAACGCAGGCCTGTGATCGTAATCTGACTGTCAACGATATGAATATCTTCATATTCAGCCAATTCCTTGGCTATAAAGGCACTTTGAACGGTACCGCTCAGTTTTCCTGAAATCAGAATTACAACCACACTATCATTTGCTTCCTTTGCCTCAAGGAAGCTTGTCAGAAAATCATCCGGAGAGGGTTGCGAGGTGGTCGGTAGCTTCTCAGCCTTCACCAGCTTATCATAAAAATTTTCAATCGATATCTCCACACCCTCTTTGTACTCCTTGTTTCCAAATATTACTTTCAGAGGTACAATGGTTACCCCAAGCTCCTTCGCCTGTGCTGCACTGATATCTGAGGTAGAGTCCGTAATTATTCTTACTCCCATACAATTCCTTTCTGAATTATGACATAATTGAATTAAGCTTTTTTATGAACTTCTCTAATTGAGCTATTTCTTCCTGTGAGAATTTCTCACGGATGCTGCTCATCAGCTGTGCATTAAAGGAAGCATTCATGCCATAGTTCATTGAAAATTTATCTGTAACCTCGAGGAAATACTCTCTTCTGTCATCCTCGGATAAAACCTTTCTGACATAACCCTTACTGATTAAGTTACTGATACGGTAAGTCGCATTAGGCTGGGAAATATTTACATAGTTCGCAAATTGATGAACAGTAGGACGGTTCATCAGAAAGATTGCTTCCACACAATAGGATTCTGTCGGACTTAAGCTGTCTTTATCTTCATTCACACCGGAAAATAGATTTTTGCAATAATTATTTCTAAACTTATAGTATAATTTTTCGAATTCTTTTTCTAGCATAACGCATCTCCTGTAATAAAATATATTTCAAAAATTTTAACTATTATAACTCATATTAACATTATTAAAGAACTATGTCAAACACATAATCTTTACAGCCTTTCCACTTCCCTCCATTCCGTAGTTCCTAACTTAATACCATATCAACATTCCTGCCCTTTCACGTAAACCATTGTTAAAGGATCTTTCTCATTTGTATTCATTCATATTGTAAAAAATATTTTACTTATAATTAGTACTATTTCCAGCTTTCCATAATATCATATTATTTTAATAGGAATAATTCAATAATCTATTTCAATATTCTCACTCCTACTATACATAAATCCCTGAAATCCAATGATTAGTTCAAATTATTAATCTATAAATCAATACAATGATTGCGAAAATTTTCGTAAATACCTATAGTGATATAGAGAGTTGATTTTATAAAGTTACTGATATATAATAAGCCTATATTACGGTATCAAATGTAACTATATAATCCTTTTCCTTGTTAGAAGCAAACTATAACAAGCATTTCGAAAGGAAGCATTATGGCGATAGATTTTTTGACTGGTAACGTCAGTTTTATCCTTGTATTTTTAGAAGGTATCCTTTCCTTCTTCTCACCCTGTGTCATACCATTAATTCCGATTTATATGAGCTATCTCGCAGGCAATGCAAAGAGAACAATGGAAGATGGAAGCATCATCTATGATCGCAAAAGAGTCTTTTTGCAAACCGTCTTTTTTGTTCTCGGAATATCCTCTGCCTTTTTTATCCTGGGCATGTCCTTTACTGCTCTCGGAACCTTTTTCAAGACAAATCAGCTGCTCTTTACCCGTATCGGCGGGATTCTGATCATACTGCTTGGCCTGGTACAGGTTGGATTTCTGGAATTAAAATTTCTGCAAAAGGAACGAAAGTTACATCTTAATCTGCGAGAGCGCAGGATAACCCCCCTGATGGCCTTTCTCATGGGCTTCACCTTCAGCTTCGCCTGGACACCCTGTGTCGGTCCGGCATTATCATCGGTACTGATTATGGCCTCCTCCAGCGCCGACTCGCTTCAGGGCAATTTACTCGTCTTGATTTATGCAATTGGCTTTGTCCTTCCCTTCCTGGCTTTAGGGCTATTCACAACACAGGCTCTAAACTTCCTGAAGAAGCATCAGAAGCTGCTAAAATATACTGTTAAAGCCGGCGGTATTCTGTTGATCCTGATTGGTATTATGACATTTACCGGATGGATGAACGGAATCTCTGCTTATGTTAACCGCTTTGTTCCGCAGGTTTCACAGAATGAACCCTCAGACTCATCAAAGGACAGTGCCGCTTCCTCCGAGAAAGACGGCGAGACCACCGGCGAGAATCCATCCTCCGCCAGTCCTTCCTCCACCCCCAGTCCTTCTCCGGAGGCAAGTCAGGAAAAGGAGCTTATTCCCGCCATTGATTTCACTCTTGTGGATCAGTACGGAAACGAGCATACCCTATCGGATTACAGAGGCAAGGTAGTATTTCTGAATTTCTGGGCTACCTGGTGCCCTCCTTGTAAGCAGGAAATGCCGGATATCGAAGCCCTCTATCAGGAAACAGGTAAGAACCAGGAGGACATCATCGTGCTTGGAGTTGCCAACCCGGTAAATACCGAGTATCAGAACAACAGTGATGTATCAAAGGAAAAAATAATTGCCTTCCTTGATGAAAACAACTATACCTTCCCTGTTGTCTTTGACGAGACCGGTGAAGTTTTATCGAGCTATTATATATCCTCCTTTCCTACCACCTTCTTTATTGATACGGAAGGAAATATTTATGGCTATGCCCCTGCTATGATGACCAGAGATATGATGGACAATGCAATACAGCAGACCATCGATGCTACAAAACAATAGAAAACACGCTTTGCTTACTTTCTATTGTCCTGAAGAAAGGAGCCCCTTTACAACTGAATTAACATTTGATATAATGCATATGTAAAATTACATTAACATTATTTGAAAGGACGGTTTTGATGTCGGTATTATCTGTTAAAGAGGTTTGTGCTAACTAGCACATAATTGAATCGGTCGGGTACACCTGTTGTATACCTTTTATTGTTGTACCCAACTTTCTACCTTTACAGTAATACTCATAGCTGTCTTGTAATAGAGAAGGTGTAAGGCTCAGCCCTTACTCGTTCTGTGTATACTTACGTAAATCAAGGCATAATAGGGTTATCCTGTTATGCTTTTTTTATGTATCGCCAGGCTTTATCCTGTCGTATAAGACAACATTACCCACAGGGAGTATACTACCCGGCTGTATCGGTAGGTATCACTGTGGGTTTTCATATTTGGGAATAATATTACAGGCTATTAGAAAGGTTTGGTTATAAAAATGACAGAAAAATCAATGAATGCATTGGAATTTAATAAGATACTGGCTAAGCTCAGTGAATACGCAGTATCCGAGAGAGCAAAACAAAAGCTCCTGGAGCTTACCCCATATCTTAGTGAACGTGATGTGAAAGCAAAAATAAAGGATACGACAGAGGGCAGAAGGATTCTGGATCACATCGGTACTCCTCCTCTGGCAGTAATGAAGGATATTGAAATGCTGCTGGAGCTGGCAGAAAAGGGAGCAATGCTGGTCCCCGAGCAGCTGACACAGATCGGTCTGTTCATCAACGCCTGCAGACGGATGAAGGGCTTTTTAAAGCGTGCCGAATCCTTAGGTGTCGATATTGCAGGCTATGGCGGTTCTATAAATGAGCTTACCGCCCTTTCCGGAGAAATTGATAACACCATAAGAAATAACGCGATTGACGATAATGCCTCTAAGGAATTAAAGGATATTCGCCGGAGGATGGAGCAGCTACGAACAGAAATGAAGACAAAGCTGGAGACCCAGCTTCGCGGTAAGAAGGAATGGTTTACAGACGGTTTTGTTGCAACACGCAATGGTCACTTTGTGCTTCCCGTGAAGAAGGAGTATAAGCATATGGTCAGCGGCTCAGTACTTGACATCTCCTCCAGCGGCTCCACCTACTTTATAGAGCCGACTATTGTTGCTAAGCTGAAGGAGGAATTATCCATACAGGAGATAGCCGAAAGCAACGAAGAACGCCGTATTCTCTATGTTCTCTCTGCATCGGTAAGCGAGAATGCTTTCCAGATAAGGCTGAATATGGAGGCTATGGAGTCCCTTGATTTTATTTTTGCTAAAGCTAAGTTAAGCGTTGATATGAAAGCGATCCCGGCGTCAATGAACACGGAGCGCTATATCCGAATTGATAACGGACGGCATCCGCTACTCAAACCGACCGAATGTGTCCCCCTGAATTTTGAATTAGGGAAAGGCAACTTCGGAATCGTAATCACCGGGCCAAATACCGGAGGTAAGACCGTCACATTGAAGACAGTGGGCTTATTACAGCTTATGGCACAAAGCGGACTTCATGTGCCCTGTGACGATGCTGTCTTATGTATGAACAACCTGGTTCTGTGTGATATAGGGGATGGTCAGAGTATAACCGAAAACTTATCCACCTTCTCCTCTCATATCACAAATATTATCAACATCTTAAACTATGCAGACAAGGAAAGCCTGGTATTACTTGACGAGCTTGGCTCCGGAACAGATCCGGCTGAAGGAATGGGTATTGCAATCTCCATTCTGGAGGAGCTAAGACACAAGGGCTGTTTGTTTGTTGCAACTACCCATTATCCTGAGGTTAAGGAATATGCCAACAAGACGGATGGATTGGTAAATGCTAAGATGGCCTTTGATCGAGAGAGCTTAAAGCCCTTATACCGTCTGGAGATCGGAGAGGCCGGAGAAAGCTGTGCGCTTTATATTGCAAAAAGACTGGGCCTTCCAAAGCACATGTTGGATATTGCTTATCAGGAAGCATATTGCAGGGATAACAAGAAATCTCATCAGAGCATAGACAGGAGCTTTCTGGAGGATGCTGTCGAAGCGGCTGAAGGAAAGATAACCCCTCCAATGATTATCTCCCATATTGAGAAGCATAAGGAGTCCAAACCGGCAAATATCAGAAGCCAGCGCTTTAATGTAGGTGACAGTGTTGTAGTATATCCACAGAAGAAGATCGGAATAGTATTTAGAAAAGCAGATGAAAAGGGCGAAGTCGGCGTCCAGATTCAGAAAAAGAAGGAATTCATCAGTCATAAGCGACTCCAGCTAAAGGCTGCCGCTTCTGAGTTATATCCGGATGATTATGATTTTTCCATTATTTTTGACAGCGTAGCAAATCGTAAGGCAAGGCACAAAATGGAGAAAGGACATCAGCCGGAGCTTGAGATTATATATGAGAAGGAACAGTTAAAATAGTATACTGAATTCAGAACCTCACGAACGACCTGAAATCTGCTTAGCAGCAGCTGTAAATCGTCCGCGAGGTTCCGTTTCATTGTAATAATATTTCAGTCCATAATCCTATGATCCGGTTGTTATTTATTCTCCATCATAGAAGCATCCAAGGTTATCTGAAGATTATTCTCCTCCGGAATAAAGCTTATGGTAGCTACCGCATTCTCCTTATTACTTCCCGAATATAACTTCAAACCCTCGGCCACGCTTTCTGTCAGGTTCTCCGTAAAGCCTGAGTCTTTAATCTCCTTGACATAACTATCGTACTCCTCCTCTGTTATCTCCTCTACCAAAAGCATACAGGCTTCCGGTCCGTTCATAACATAAGAGATAACACCTCCGCTAAGCTTCGGGAGATAGTCTGCCGCCTCACCCTGCGGCCATTCATTATCCGTACCGGAGGTCATGACCGTTCCATCTTCTCCTTCAAAGGTTATCTTATCTCCATCGATCGATACCTCACCTTCTTCCGAGCTGTAAGTCACCTTATCTCCATCAATTTCAACCTCGACATCCTCTCCTGAAGACTCTTCCAATAACTCCTCCGTAATGTTAGCTCCAATCTTTTCTCCCAGATTACAGCCTGTGCCGTATACGGCAAAAGAAGTTAATAATGTAGCAAGCACTATTAAGCGCATTAATCCGTTCAAGCTCCTAAACTCCTTTCTTGTCTGATGTTTCAGCATACCTGCCTCCTCCTATCATTATAATGTGGTGACCAGCACCTAATTATATTGTAGCGAAAGGATGAAAGAATCCTATTACCCTGAGGGTGATTTTTAGTAAAAAACGCCCTATGCAGAGGGTGATTTTTCATTTTCCCTTAAGAAATTATACCTAGTTCCATTGGAAGGCTTCCCCTTATATGGTATAATATTCCTATATAAGCGCATTCGTCCATGGGAATATTTCCATTTATAAAACTTGCCTTAATAGATGGGTAGATCTCATGGATAAGTGCAATGTGAACAAACAGGCATTGCTTGTGAGTTCCAAATCAGCTTATTTTAGATTAGGGGGGGGTATTACGAAGAAGAAGTATATTGCTCTGATAGTCGTTCTGCTAATATTTCCAATTATTATTCTAGCTGTCAGTTTTATTAGAACCAAAGATACTAATCCGATTACACTTACACTATGGCATAATTATGGTGGGCAGATGAAGGACACCATGGATGAAATGGTTGAAGAATTCAACGGAACAGTCGGTCTAAAAAAAGGTGTCATCATCAATGTTACTTCTATCTCCGGTTCCTCGACCTTACATGATAAGCTTACTATGGCAGCTAACGGTGATCCCGGTGCACCCGAGCTGCCTGACATTACAACTGCTTATCCCAAGACAGCTATGATTCTGGCAGAGAAGGAGCTTCTGGTTAATCTGGATGATCAATTCTCGGAGACGGAATTATTAAACTACATACCACGTTTTGTAGAAGAAGGTCGTTTAGATGGTGGAGCCTTATATGTATTTCCGACGGCAAAGTCAACGGAGGTACTATTTATAAATTCGACCATTTTTGACCGTTTTCAAAAAGCTACCGGTGCTTCCTATGAGGAGCTATCAACCTTCGAAGGAATCATGAGAACAGCTAAGCTCTATTACGAATGGACCGATAACCAGACTCCGGATATTCCGAATGACGGAAAGACCTTCTACGTTCCCGATTCCCTATTTAACCTTTCCTTCATCGGCTGTGAACAACTTAGTAGCAGCTTTATCAAGGATAATCAAATTGATTTTTCCAATCCGGTGGTTAAGAATATATGGGAGAGTTATTACTCCCCCGCTGTACAAGGAGAAGTAGCAATCTTTGACGGATATGCTTCTGATCTGGCGAAAACCGGTGAGATTGTATGTTCGACCGGTTCTACCGCCGGTGTCTTATTCTTCTCTCCGACGGTCACCTATGCTGACAACACCACGGAGGAAGCCAACCTGAAGCTTCTCCCCTACCCAATCTATGAGGGCGGCGAAAAGATTGCTCTTCAACGAGGATCCGGTATGTGTGTAATTAAATCAGATAAGAAAAAGGAAGCTCTTGCAGCCCTTTTCTTA
Source organism: Bacillota bacterium (assembly GCA_023415475.1). GTDB lineage: Bacteria > Bacillota > Clostridia > Lachnospirales > Lachnospiraceae > Mobilitalea. The sequence continues at coordinate 133,328 of JAEZKL010000174.1, forward strand.
AAATGGTTCACCAGTCCGGCAAATAATCTTCGTTTTGTTTCATCAACAGGATATCTTCCTGTAACAGAAGAGGCCTTCGGTGATATCATGTTAAAGGAGATCGATACTATCACGGACGACAATATCAAAGAATTACTGACGATAGCACGTCAGATGCAGATGGAATATGAGTTCTGTATCTCTCCCTTATTTGATGGAGTTGACGTACTTCAGAGTAACTATGAACAGGGCTTTCGGACAATAGCCCAATCCTCAAGAGATCAATACATCACCCTGCTGAAAAACGCAGATCCCCAGGAAGCCTTGACTGAGTCAACCAAGGGCAAATATGAAGAATTCAGTGATACACTTAAGTCAGCAAGGTAGTCTATATGACCAAAGCAATCAATAACTATGGAGGAAAGGTTGCATTAAGATGGTGAACCGCCTAAAAAACCTGATTCGGCATAAAGCAAATAAATCCGATCATACGAGTATTACCTTACGATTTCGTTTATTAATCTTTCTGTTGTTACTCGTATTAACTATGTCTGCCGGAATTATTGTTATTCTTTTAATTACCGGTGTATTCTCTGCGGGGATTACCGAAAGTAAAGAACTGCTTCAAACTGAACTTACTCATATACAAGAGGAAATCGATACGAATTATGGACATTTATCTCAAGAGACAGTAGAATTTTCAACCATCCTATCTCAGAAGCTTGAAGAAAAGCTGAAAAAACGAAATTTGACCATCAGTGATCTCAGTTATACTCCGGAGTATATGGAGGAAATCATATCAGAGCTTTATGATACAACCTTCTACTCTCTGCAAAAATCCAAATGCAGCGGTGCTTTCTTTATTCTGGATGCCACGGTTAATCCAAAGCTTGAGAATGCAGCAAACTCCAGGTCCGGCTTATATATCAAGAATATGGAGCCGAATATCATCAGCTCCTCCTCACCGAATATTACGATACTTCGTGGCTTCTCCAGTATCGGACGTGATAATTCCATCAATCTGCATACCCAGTGGAGTATGGAATTCGATGTCAGCAAAGCAGACTACTATAATCTGCCGATCAAGGCTGCTAAGGAACACTCCGATCTGGCCCTATCCAAGCTTTTTTACTGGAGCGGTCCTCTGCTGTTCCCCGATACCAGTGAAGAGGTTATGATCTGCACCGTTCCTCTATTGGATTCGCAAAATAACTTTTTTGGAGTATGTGGCTTTGAAGTCAGTGCCATGCTTTTTAAGCTTTCCTATATGCCCTCCGATAGCCACTACAATAGAATGTTCTGTATGCTGTCTCCCATATCGGATCAAAATTTAATCCTCAGCAGTTCCATGTTAGCCGGTGGATATTCCGTAAAAAATATCTCAGAGGATCATTCTATCCTTAAATTCAAGGAAAAGGATAATGCCTTCACTACCTATTATACGGATACCGAGAATGTATTCTTAGGATACCACAGCCGTGTGAAGCTGTATCCGAAGGATTCTCCCTTTTATGAAGAGACCTGGGCAACGGCTATTATGGTCCCAAAAGAGGATGTTATTAATTCCATACTCAATCTTAACATTGTTATTGCATGTTTACTCATTTTATTAGTTGCCTGTGGTATTATCATCTCCGTCTATTTTAGCAACAAATATTTAAAGCCTATCTCCGCGGGCTTTGAGATTATAAAGTCAGCAGAGACAGAAGAAGCCCCCAAGACAAATATTCAGGAGATTGATGATCTAATTCATTATATCTCGGAATATAAGCGGGAGCAGCTTAATAAGGCCGAGCAGGAGCGTTACCAGCTTTCCATGCTGGAGGACTTTGTCGAGAAGACAAAGACTCTGACACCTGCGGAGCATTCCGTATTTAGTTTATACATTAAGGGCTACAGTGCACAGGAGATAGCAGACCGTCTATTCCTAAGCATAAATACAGTAAAAACCCATAACAAGCGTATCTTTGTGAAACTAGGAGTTGCCTCTAAAGAGGAGTTAATCCTATATAACAACATGTTGAAGGAAATCGGTTTAGAGCTGAAATAATTTATGACTCCACACGATTTCTGCCATTTCTCTTGGCATAATATAATTTCTTATCTGCTTCCTCTATCAGTTCGTTTACGGAAGTACCCAGCTTCGGTGTTATAGCACTGACACCGAAGCTTGCGGTGATGTAAAACTTCAGATCCCCGTATTCGATCGGTGTTTTTTCCACCTTGCCGCGGATATTCTCTGCCAGCTCCTTTGCAAAGCTCAAGGATGCTCCCGGCAAGCTGATCAGGAATTCCTCACCGCCATATCTGGCAACCCAGTCATTCTCTCTTTTTAAGCTTCGCTGAAGCAGGACAGCAAGGCTTTTAAGGGTATGATCCCCCACCAGATGACCGTATGTGTCATTAACATTCTTAAAGAAATCAATGTCAATTAATATGACCGAGATGCTATGATCAGATAAATTTGCGTTAATCAAGTCCAGAGGTAGCTTCTCATTGATGTATCTGCGATTATAGATTCCGGTTAAAGAGTCCTTGATTGCCCTATTATTGAGGCTGTCCAGCATTAAATTGAAATCGCCGCTTCCATTCTCACCGTTTATATTGATACTAATGTTATTGGTGACATTTTTCAAAAGCTCCAAGACCACGATACGGTCAGAAAGCTCAATCGGCATTGCTGTAACCAGATAGATTTCATGATCCGTATATTCCATCTTCATGAATGTATCCTTTTCGCGATATGCCCTCATGGAAATACAGCTTTCGCAGATTTCACCGCTTTTCCAGAAACGGAAGCAGTGCTCTGCTACCGCTTCTCCCTCTTTATCAATAAGATTAATGACCTTCTTCCTCACAGGATCTACAATCCGAACCTTATCATAGGTTTTATCAAAAATATCTAGTTTCCGGATAATCCCATCCATTTCTCTTTCGTACATAAAATGCCACCCTTTCTTAAACTAAAATACAGGGTTACTTTGCTTATTACTGCTTCAAGCCATTCATTTATGTTGCCTCTTATATTAGCAGATAAATAAAAATACGTCAAAATATATTTTACACTTTCTGACGCATTATCCCTATATCTGCTATTTTTTTATTAACCGTCTTCCCAATGAAGCCATCCGTCCTTCACAGCGGCATGGTTAAAAAGAAATCGATGATCTTAAATTCAAGGGGATATTATTTAATTTTAATGAAAATAATAACTGTGGAGGTGTTTAATTATGATAACGAATGTTCAATTGACTACAAAAGAAAAATACTTATTGGAGGATTCCAGAACCCACGAAGAAGAGTGTATTTTAAAGTATGAAAACTATGCCAATATTGCTAATGATTCCGAATTAAAAGCAGTTTTTCGCAGTAACGGCCAGAAGGAAAAGGAGCATCTTCAGACAATCAATCAATTACTAAGCGGTAAGGTTCCATCCATGGGACAAAGCAGCAGCCAGGGAAATCAGAATAGCAAGGGTGGTTCCAGTCCATCCGTGACCTCTCAGCAAGCTACGGTTAATGCAAAGAATATGTCAAACTGCGGCTTTAATGCATCAGATAAGGATCTTTGTATTGATATGCTGATGACTGAGAAGTATGTCTCCGGAGCATATAACACAGCAATCTTCGAGTTTAAGGATGCTTCTGTCAGGGATGTATTGAATCACATTCAAACAGAAGAACAAAAGCATGGCGAAGCAATCTTTGCATATATGCAAAGTAAAGGTATGTATAAACTAAGCTAATACGTACAAGCGCTTATCCGTAATATCTCTACGAAATAGCAATCCTTCCAAGGGGGCATGCCACAGATTGGTCCTCCGTCCTGCGGTCCTTATTCTCATGAAACGCACCGGTATATCTGTCCGTAGACCCCCTTGGATTGTTTTTTCTCCTTACCGCATGTATCCGCCTTGCATCGGAGATACTGCTCGTTCTGCAAAGAGCTTTAGTACACCCTTCTCATACTTTGGAGCTCTTGGCTTCCATAGCTCTCTCCGTCTTAATAATTCCTTCTCAATCTCTAGGGGACTTGCTTCCTTCCCTTTCATACCTATAATCCTGAGAATTCTCTTCTCAATATCAATCTCGATCAGATCGTCCTCTTCCACTAGAGCGATAGGTCCACCCTCAGCTGCCTCAGGGGATACATGTCCGATTGCTGGCCCTTTAGATGCCCCCGAGAATCTTCCATCGGTTATTAATGCAATTGATTTTGCCAGCTCCGGGTCGGAGGATATCGCTTCCGTGGTATAGAACATTTCCGGCATTCCGCTGCCCTTAGGCCCTTCGTAGCGGATGATTACTGCCTCCTGCGGTTGAATTCTTTTATTCAGTATAGCCGCAATCGCTTCCTCCTCGCTGTCAAAGGGTCTTGCTTTCAGAATAGCCTTATGCATCTCCTTCGGAACCGCACTATGCTTAATTACCGCTCCGGAGGGTGCTAAATTGCCGGATAATATTGCAATCGCACCATTTACTCCGATCGCCTGGTCAAAGGGCCGTATAATCTCTTCCCTCGATAATCCTAATCTGTCCAGATATGCACTGCATCGGCTATAATAGCCATTGCTCTTCAGCTCCTCAAGATTCTCTCCCAGTGTCTTACCGGTCACGGTCATTACCTCAAGATGAAGACTCTCCTTAATCTCCTCCATAATAGCAGGAACTCCTCCGGCATAATGAAAAAACTGAGCCGGCCAGGTACCACTGGGACGTATATTAAGGATATAATGGGCATTCCGATGTAAACGATCAAAGCGTTCTGCATCAAGCTCTATACCAAATTCATGGGCAATCGCCGGTAAATGCATCAGGGTATTCGTGGAACCTGAGATTGCAGCATGTACCATAATGGCATTCTCAAAGGATTGTTCCGTTACAATATCCCTTGGCTTCATTCCAAGCTTAGCCAATTGCACGGCTTGTCTTCCTGCCCGGTATGCATACTCCGTCAGTTCCTCACCGGTAGCAGGCAGAAGTGCACTTCCCGGCAGCATTAATCCCAAGGCTTCCGCCATAATCTGCATGGTAGCCGCTGTGCCCATAAAGGAGCAGGCTCCACAGGAGGGACAGGCATGGTGTTTATAATAAATAAATTCTTCCTGTGTGATCTCTCCTCGCTGGTACTTGGCGCTGTAAGTACCGATCTGTTCCAGCGTCAGCAGCTCCGGACCGGCATCCATAACTCCTCCGGTCATCATGATTGACGGAATATTAATTCTGCCGATTGCCATCAGATGTGCAGGAACCCCCTTATCACAGCTTGATATGAATACTCCGCTGTCAAAGGGTGTGGCATTCGCATGTATTTCGATCAAATTCGCTATCGTATCTCTGGAAACAAGGGAATAATTAATCCCATCGTGTCCCTGCGCCATACCGTCACAGATATCAGTCGCAAAATATCTTGCTCCTTTTCCGCCTTGTTCATCAATTCCGCTTACCGCTTTTTCTACCAACGACATAAGATGCGCACTTCCCGGATGACTGTCTCCAAAGGTACTTTCCACAAGTACCTGCACTTTTTCAAGATCCAAGGCACTCCAGCCCATCCCTAGCTTTAGCGGATCCATTTCCGGTGCGATTTTTCGTATCTCCTGACTTATCATAATTACTCTCCTATCAAGTAGATTATTATAGAAATATGCCGAGTAAATACCTATTGGAGCTCCTAACTTAGGTCATAAACTCATACGAATATATTACACAATAGGGATAAAAAAGGCAACCGACTTTCGCAGCCCATTGCCTGTTCGTTCAAATATCATTTCTTATTCCGGTTTGCTTTTTCAAGGCGCTATCCTTCTGCTGTGTCGGAAACAATGAATCATAATAAGCTAAATATTGTGACACGCTCCTCTCCCAGGAGGAATCAAAATCCATACAATTTTTGATAAAGCACTTCCAATCGAGGGTATGATATGCCTCAAGAGCCCGGTTTAATGCTTCGTTTAAAGCCTCCCCGCTCCATTCCTTCATATAGAACCCGTTAGATCTCTCCGGTTTATCTCTGTCGTCAATGATGGTGTCCTTCAATCCTCCTACCGGATTGACGATGGGTACGGTTCCATAACGCATGGCATAAAGCTGGCCGAGCCCGCAAGGCTCGAATAAAGAGGGCATCAGATAGATATCCGCCCCTGCATAGATTCTCTTTGCCATTCCGGCCGAATATTCAAAGTCTACCGCAAGGCTACCCGGATAGCTGCTCGTGATATTGGACAATAATCCCTGATAATAAGGATTTCCGGATCCCAGAACAATCAGCTGGAGTTTGGTAAAATCAAAGAAGCTGATTGCCTTCAGCAGAATATCAATCCCTTTCGAATAATCCAGCCGCGTAATCATAGCAACCAGCGGCCTCTCGTCCTCCAAAAGCCTATAATGCTCCCGAAGCCAGGCTCTGTTCTTATGTTTCAATTCTGTATGATGGATGTCATAGGGATACTCCAGCTCTCCCTCTGCCATAGGATCATACAATTCTCTATCGATGCCATTCAGGATACCTACCATCGGCGTTTCTCTCTGCTCAATCAGAGGCGTCATCCCGCAGCCCTGCTCGGGCGTCTTAATCTCTTCACAGTAGCCGGGACTTACTGTAGTAAGCAAATCGGAGTATATAATCCCTGCCTTCATAAAATTCAACCATTCCGGCCAGCCCAGGGCATATTGTTCCTTCTTACTAAGGAAGCCCGTCAGATAGGATGCCGGAATGAAGCCGTGATAAGAGATGTTATGAACGGTATAGACTGTCTTAATCCCGGGATATTCCTTCTTAATCAATAAAGGCAGCATTCCGGTATGCCAATCATTGGTATGAACGATATCCGGTTTATAATCGAGTCTTCGAAGCAGCTCCATAACGGCTTTACAAAAGAAAAAATACCTTAATCCGTCATCCTCATAGCCATATATATTATCGCGGTAAAAGTAGCGGTCATTGGTTATGAAATAGGTTATCATATCCTTATCCCGGCTGTCTCTCTTGACTACGCAGGTCTCAAAGCCGTGCTCCAGCTCTACCGGGTAATCAATGAGATACTTCATCGTTTCCTTTACTGCCTTGTGATATGGCATGACCCGCCTGATCTCATAGGCTCCGCTTTCCTTCAGTGCTTTCGGAAAGCTTCTTGCTACTTCACCTAAGCCACCTGCATTGGCATAGGGTGAAATCTCAGCTGCCACATATAAGAGCTTTCTTTTCTTCATGTTAACCTCCTTGCCGTATCTTATCGTACAACTCTGTATATTTTCCAGAAGGAATATCCCAGCTAAAGTCCTGTGACATCGCTGCTTTGATGAGATTGGTGCGAAGAGTTTTCTTTTTATATATCCCCAAGGCTCTTCTTATTGTATAAAGCATATCATGGGCATTATAGTTGGTAAAGCTGAATCCGTTACCTTCTCCTGTCGCTTCCTGAAAGGAGATCACCGTATCCTTTAGTCCGCCGGTTTCTCTGACAATCGGAAGTGTTCCGTACCGCATGCTGATCAACTGACCCAGTCCACAGGGCTCAAAGAGGGAAGGCATCAGGAAGAAATCCGCCGCAGCGTAGATCCGCTGCGCTCTGGGATCACTATAGGCAATCATAACCGACACCTTGCCCGGGTAACGGTGTACCGCATTCTTAAATAGCTCTTCGTATTTCTTATCTCCGCTGCCGAGGATCACTAACTGAACCTCTTCACCCATAATCTCATCGAAGACACCTTCGATCAGCGCTAAGCCCTTTTGATCCGTGAGTCTGGATACCAGTCCAAGCATGGGAATGTCCTCATTCACGGTAAGTCCCAGTCTCTTCTGCAGCTCTGACTTATTGAGCTTTTTATTTTTTATGGTGGACTTAGTATAGTTTTGATAGATATAAGGATCCGTCTTCGGGTTATATATTTCATAATCAATTCCGTTCACGATACCGCTCAGGCTATATTCCTTCGCCCTAAGGAGTCCGTCCAGCCCCTCTCCGTAGTAGGGATATTTAATTTCCTCCGCATAGGTGTCACTTACGGTTGTAATCCAATCGGAGTATACAATCCCTCCCTTCATGAAGCTTCCGTTGCCATAGAACTCCAGCTTATCCGCGGTAAAATATTCATCGCCCAAGCCAAACCATTCCTTCATCTCCGGTATTCCATAGATCCCCTGGAATTTCAGATTATGTATGGTGAACATAGTGCGAATATCCTTGTAGCGATCAAAGCCCCGGTACTGTGCATTTAAAAGTATCGGTATCATTCCTGACTGCCAATCATGGCAATGTATAATATCCGGGGTAAAACTCAGATGGGGTATCGCCTCCAGCACCGCACGACAGAAGAATGCAAAACGCTCTTCATCATCCCCATAGCCATAACAGTTATCTCTCTTAAAGTAAAATTCGTTATCGATAAAATAATAAGTAACGCCACGATATATTGTCTGCTCAATTCCACAGTACAGGTGCCTCCAGCCCAGGTTAATATAGATGTGGCATAGATGCTCCAGCTCAATATGATTCTCGTTCAGGATATCCGTCAGTGTCTTTTTACTCTCGCCTTCCTCCAACTCTCCCGATCCCTCATCCCGTAGGATTCTTTTCGATTTACCGGCATATTCATACTTCGGTATGATTACTCTCACATCGGCACCGCGTTTCATAAGCGTAGGCGGTAAGCCTCCGATAACGTCTGCCAGACCACCGGTTTTAGCAAAGGGACTGGCTTCCGATGCTACCATAAGAATCTTCTTCATAAGATAATCAACCTCCTCGTACCATTGTAATAATTAGGATTACTATATAACAGCACCCTTGCGGATAACCACCGGATAACACTCCTGGCCCACCAGATGCTTCCCCTTGCGGATGATTACTTCCTTATCCAGAATTACATTTTCCAATACCACCTTGTCCTGTATCTCAGCATCCTGCATGATTACACTATTCTTAACAACGGCTCCTTCCGCCACCTTAACCCCGCGGAATAATACGCAGTTTTCCACATGGCCGTTTATAATGCAGCCATCTGCCACTAAGGAATTTTCTGCTCTGGCATTTATACCGTATTTGGCAGGAACCTCGTCCCTGACTTTTGTATAAATTTTACCGTTACGATGGAAAAGTTCGAAGTAATTTTCCGTATTGATCAGCTTAAGATTATGTTTGAAGTACGACTGTATGCCGTCGATATTGGCCAGATAACCGTTATAGGAGAAGCCTAATATCTTGAGCTTGTTCAAATTACGCACTAAAACATCCTTATTGAAGTCAAATAGGCCCCTTGCTTCGCACTCCTCGATCAGATATTCGAACAACCGCTTTTCGATTATGTATATTTCCATGCTAAGCTTATCCGAAGTCGGATTGGTCGGCTTTACTTCCATGTCGATGATCCGGTTGTTCTCATCCGTCTTTATGATGGTGTGTTTTGATAGCTCTTCCTTTGTAGCCTTCTTCATATCCTTATAGATTACTGTAATATCTGCATCATTAGCCTTATGAAACTCCATTGCCTCCTGATAGGTCAGATTGCATACCATAGAGCTGCCTGACAGAATAACATATTTCTGAAGGCTTTTTCTGATATAAGACATGTTACTGTGATATGCTTCAATCTCACCACGATACCAGCCCTTATTATCATGGCTGACATAAGGGGGCAGGATGAATAAACCGCCGTTCTTACGGTCTAAATCCCACTGCTTACCGGTATCCAGATGATCCATCAAAGAGTGATAGTTGTTCTGCGTAATAATTCCTACATTGACAATTCCCGAATTAATCATATTGGATAAAATAAAGTCAATAATGCGATATCTTCCACCGAAGGGTAACGCAGCTACAGATCGACGGAGTGTAAGCTCCTGAAGGCTGACATTACTGTCACCGGTATAAATAATTCCCATTGTGTCTCTCATAAATCCTCCATTCTGCCGCTATGTTACGGCATTGATATTCTCTATTGAACAAAACTAGATAGCGGTTTGAAATGATTTATAATTGTCCACATCTATCATACTGCCCTTGGCCAATCGGAATCCGGTAGGGATGACCAAATTCTCACCAATCACCGTAATATCACAATCTTTGTCCATAGCTGTTATGTTAAGATCATTATCCGTGCTGTAACCAATATAGCAGTTATCTCCGATTACTGTATTCTCTGCGATGATCGCATTTTCAATTACAACATTCTCACCTATCTTAACATTGGGCATTAGAATAGAGTTATTTACCTTACTCCCGCTTCCGACAGTAACACCCGCAAATAGCACAGAATGCATTACATCGCCGTAAATGATACCTCCCTCAGTGATAATACATCTCTTCACATTAGCGCCGAGAGAAATGTAATGCGGCGGTTCTACCGGATTTCTGGAATAAATCTTCCAACCGGTATCATACAAATCAAGCTCCGGAGCTTCCTCCAGCAGATCCATATTGGCTTCCCATAAGCTCTGAATCGTTCCGACATCTCTCCAATAGCCCTTAAAGGGGTATGCAAACAGACGCTCTCCATCCTTCAACATCTTTGGAATGATATCCTTGCCAAAGTCATTGTGAGAGCCTGGTGAATCCATATCGTCGATCAGATATTTTCGTAGCTTCTTCCAGTTAAATATGTAAATACCCATGGAAGCCTTGTTGCTGATGGGATTCTTAGGCTTTTCCACAAATTCATATATTTTCTCATCCTCATCTGTGTTCATGATACCAAATCGACTGGCATCCTCCCACGGGACCTCAAGAATTGCTATACTTACATCTGCATTCTTCTCCTCATGATATTGCAGCATCGCATTATAATCCATCTTATAGATCTGATCACCGGATAGAATCAGGACATATTCCGGATCATAGATCTCAATAAATTCCATATTCTGAAAGATCGCATTCGCTGTTCCTGAATACCATTCACCCACGGATTGCTTCATGTAAGGAGGAAGAATTGTTACTCCACCGTTCAAACGATCCAAATCCCAAGGCTGACCGATCCCAATATAAGAATTCAATTTTAAGGGTTTATATTGCGTCAACACTCCGATGGTATCAATTCCTGAATTAGTGCAATTGCTGAGAGGGAAGTCAATGATTCGATATTTTCCTCCGAAGGGTACTGCTGGCTTCGCGATGTTTTTCGTCAGTACTCCTAGCCTGCTGCCTTGGCCACCGGCAAGCAGCATAGCCACACATTTTTTTGTTACCATAAATAGACCTCCTTTTTCCTTCTCTATTCATATATAAGTTTTCTTTTTTTTCTTAATCTCTTTTGTTGAAATACAGGTTTATAGAAAGCAATTGAGGACGGTGGGATTCGTAAGGCGACGGACTGTTCTAATCCGTGACACGGAATTTTCTCCGTCTTAATCAAAGCAGCGTTTTTATATCCGTCACCACCAAAATCAGTATCATCTGAAGTGAAGATGTTAAGAAAACCTTTTACCATGGGTACTCCGATCCGGTACTCCGGTCGATCCACCGGAGTAAAATTCACTACGACAAGAAGGTAATCCTCCGGCATCCGGCTCTTTCGCAGAAATGCCAATACACTCTGACTGTTATCATCCGGACAAATCCATTCAAAACCACTCCAGCCGTTATCATCCTCCCATAAGGCAGGCTGATCAACATAAAAATGGTTGAGTGCTTTTACGTAGCTCTGCATTTTCTGATGCATCTCATAATCCAAGAGCAGCCAATCCAACCCCGCATCGCATTTCCATTCAATAAATTGTCCGAATTCATTTCCCATAAAGTTAAGCTTCTTACCGGGGTGGGCCATCATATAGCCCAACAGACTCCTCAACCCTGCAAATTTCTGATAATATTCTCCCGGCATCTTACCCAGTAGAGACCGTTTCCCATGTACTACTTCATCATGGGATAGCGGTAGAATATAATTCTCCGAAAAAGCATAGGTCAATGAAAAGGTCAGCAAATTGTGGTTCCATTTCCGGTAAACCGGATCCATAGAGGTATAGCGTAGAGTATCATTCTTCCAGCCCATATTCCATTTATACAGAAAACCCAAGCCTCCGCTGCTGGTCGGAGCCGTAACCAGAGGCCACTGGCTCGAATCCTCGGCTATCATTAAGGTGGTAGGATACCTCGAGAATATAATTTCATTTAGCCGCTTTAAAAAAGCTACCGCTTCTATATTCTCATTACCACCGAATTGATTGGGGAGCCAATTTTCCCTTCCGAAATCGAGGTACAGCATACTTGTCACTGCGTCGACACGAAAACCGTCTACATGAAAATAATCAAGCCAAAAGATAGCGCTGGAGATCAGAAAGCTCTGCACCTCATGCCGCCCGTAATCAAACACATAGGTTCCCCACTGTGGATGCTCTCCTCGCCTCGGATCCGGATGCTCATAAAGTGGCGTACCGTCGAACCTTGCAAGTCCGTGGGCATCCTTCGGAAAGTGTCCCGGTACCCAGTCGAGGATAACGCCGATCCCCTTCCTGTGACAACAGTCAATAAAATGCATAAAATCCTTTGGAGTACCATACCTGGAGGTAGCGGCAAAGTAACCTGTTACCTGGTAACCCCAGGAACCATCATAGGGATGCTCCATGATTGGCATCAGTTCAATATGGGTATATCCCATATCAACTACATAGTCCACAAGTTCAGTAGCAAGCTCCAGATAACTATAGAAGGATCCATCCTCCTTCTGTCTCCAGGAGCCTAGATGGACCTCATAAATCAACATCGGCTTATCAAGTAGAAGCTGCTTACTGTTCTTATGCTCCTGCCACTCTGTATCCAACCAGGAATAGCCCTCAAGATCATATACAATTGAGGCTGTCTTTGGACGAAGCTCACAGTAATACGCATATGGATCACACTTGTAAAGAACCTCTCCCGACGTACTGCCTATCGCATACTTATACAGCTGTCCCGTCTCTACTCCCGGAATAAACAGCTCCCAGATGCCTGAGTTATCTTTCTGCTGCATTGGATCAGCTTCTTTCATCCAATGATTAAAATCACCCACTACGCTGACCCAGCTAGCATTCGGAGCCCATACGGCGAAACGGACACCTCTATTGCCGTCCTGATCCATTCGATGTGCTCCGAGCATATAATAACTCTTATAATTTGTTCCTTCACGAAAGAGGTAAATCTGCTCTTCTGTAATTCCACCAGTTATTTCATTTCTCGACACTTGCGCTCACCTCCCTTGATGATCACACTATTCATAAACAGTTCCTGTATAATATCAGCATTCAAAATATATGATGATATACCCGAACTCATTCATTAAATTTTTGTTACAATTCAAAAATATTAGCTTCGCAGGATATTTTATGAATCAGGTATTCAAAAATATCAGCTTCGCAGGATATTTTATGAATCAGGTATTCATAAATGTCAGCTTCGCAGACATTATATGAATCATGTATTCATATAAAGTTAGCTTCGCAAACTTTTTCTCAACAGTTACTTAAATTTAGTGTAAATTATAGCTTTAGTATAGCATATTAGTCAGAATATGTAATTAGTTTTATTTAATATTCTATTTATTTTTATATTTTAATTTAATTGTCTATGCAACATAAGCCTATATATCAACATGTTTTATAATAGATTTTAGATTATCGCTGCTTTCATTCGGGTATTAACTAACACAATATTTCTTTTTATGTATATTGTGGTAACTATTTAGTATCGTTATAATTGTTAAAAAAAACGTAATTGATTCTTAACACATATCATCTTTACTTCTAAACCCATCCTTTATATAATGGTTATATCTTAAGAATAGCCAGATACAAGCAACTAATGTTAATTAGGTATGAAGGAGCCCCATTATGAAAAAAGTAATTATAGCTGTTGGTTGTGTATTAGCAGCTCTCATTATTGTATTGTCAGTATATTTTATATTCATTAAAGATAAGGCTGAGAAAGTTGATAATCCCAATATTATTAATGTCCCGACAGAGGGACCTACACAGGTACCTACCCCCACGGATATTCCTAATTCCGGGGATACTTCTAACTCGACTGAGCTCTTCCCTGCATATCAAATGATAGAAGGAGAAAAAAGGTATGGTTATATCGACCTCAGCGGTACATTTGTCATTGAACCTGCTTATGATTACGCTGAGAATTTTACGGAAGGTGTTGCTATTGTATGGACTGGAGAAAACTATAAGGTAATTAATACCTCCGGTGCTACCGTCTTTGAAAATAACAATATCATATTACCTTTTAGCAACGGCATGGCTGCCTATATGAACATCAAAGAGGATACGCTGCTATATGGTTATATTGATATCAATGGCAAGATAATAATTGAACCCAGCTTTATCTTTGCTGACAGCTTCAACGAGGAAGGTCAAGCCTATGTAGCTCTTCCAGGCGGGAACAGTTATCAGCTGATAGATAAGACCGGTAAGGTGCTCGAAGATTATAAGGTGGATCTCGGTGGCAACTACATCAATGCTTTTGAAGACGGTTATATCCTTTATAGTGTTACTGATACGATGAAGTACGGAGTTCTTAAGGTAGACGGTACTACTATACTGGAGCCGATCTATAGTGCTATTTCCTATCTTGGCAGGGATCTTTTTGCGGTTAAAAACCCGGAACTGGAATCCTATGGAGTCATGTTTGACCCTGCAGCCCTTTATAATGCCTCCGGCGAGCAGCTGACTGACTACAATTTATATGATATACAGCATTTTACCGGAGAGTATACCTCTGCTTCCAATGACACTTATGTTTACTTTATGGATAGCAGCGGCAAAGAAGTTACTTCCCTTCCAAGCTTCGATGGGGAAGGTATGCTTACTCTTCTTGATGATACCGTAAAGGCTGAGATTGACGGCGACCTGGCTTATTACCGCTTAGATAATACCAAATTATGGCAAGCAGATACTACCACCTATCTGGAGACCGGTATTATCGTAAAGGAACTGAAATTCAAACCCTTACGCTCCGTTATGGTCCGATATCCTCAGGTAGAAGGTCTGAAGGATCCTGCTATCCAAAAGAATATAAACGAACAGCTGGAGACCCAGTTTACCGAAGCCCGTGCTAATATTACAGTAGATGATAATTTATCTGTTAATGATTCCTTTAAAGCATCATTGAATAAGAATTTATTAACCATCTC
>JAEZKL010000179.1 GCA_023415475.1 Bacillota bacterium
ATATTTGAAAAAATATTACTACCAGGAGGAATAACATGATCAAGGTTGAACACATCTCTAAGACCTTCAAGGTCAGCCGGCGCAACGCCGGATTTTCTGAAGCATTCAAGGCTTTGTTCCATAAGCAATATGAATGCATCAAAGCGCTCGATGATATCTCCTTTCAGATTGAGGATGGAGAAATGGTCGGGTATATCGGTCCCAATGGTGCAGGCAAAAGCAGTACGATCAAGGTATTAAGCGGTATCCTTACTCCGGATAGAGGGCATTGCAGCATCAATGAAAGAGTTCCCTGGAAGGACAGAACAGCACATGTGAAAGAGATCGGAGTAGTATTTGGTCAACGCTCCCAGCTATGGTGGGATGTGCCGGTTATTGATTCCTTTGAGCTTCTGAGGGACATTTACAGAATTCCTACACAAACCTACAACAATAATTTGGAGGAGCTGGTTACCTTATTAAATCTTTCTGAGATTGTAAGAACACCGGCCAGACAGCTTTCACTGGGGCAGCGAATGCGTTGTGAGATTGCGGCGTCCTTACTTCACAGTCCTAAGATCTTATTTCTGGACGAGCCGACCATTGGCCTTGATGCAGTATCGAAGTTAGCTGTCCGAGACTTTATACTGGAAAGAAATCGGGTTCATAAGACTACGGTAATTTTGACCACTCATGACATGCAGGATATCGAGACTTTGACGAAGAGGATCATTCTGATCGGAAAAGGAAAGATACTGATGGATGGTAATCTGGAGGATATCCGGAAGCAATTTGCCACCAATAAGCTTCTGACAGTAGAGCATGGAGGTGGTACCATTATACCCGGTGAGGGTATGCGGGCTGTCTCGGTCAGCAATCAATTGGCGCTGTTCGATATTGATTTGTCAAAGCTGACAGTATCCGATGCAATTGCGATGATATCAAAGCAAGTGGAGGTAATCGATCTGTCGGTTGACGGCCCTTCCATCGACGAGGTAGTGGCTAGGCTTTACCAGCAATACCAAATATAATAATACTCAGACACCCACTCTTATGCTAAGAGAGGGAAATTGTCATGCCCATAAACTGTTAACCGAGAAGCTGTTGGATCAACGGTTGGGAATATACTGCTGAGCAATCCGCAGTCGGATAAAGCTTGCTATGCAAGCTTAGAAGGTGTCAGCATACGGACACTTTTATCTGTGGGCAAGAACTGAGAAAGGGAGTTGATTAACTTGAATAGAGAAACCGTTGAGAGGTTCATACCTATGAAATACGCTTCTCTTTTTCGCATTAAATTTATCGCTGGTTTACAATACCGGGCAGCCGCGGCTGCCGGTATTTCCACTCAATTTGTATGGGGTATCATGAGCTTACTGCTTTATAAGGCCTTTTATGAGGCGGATCCGAATGCCTTTCCGATGAGCTTTCAGGCATTGTCTTCCTATCTGTGGCTGCAGCAGGCATTTTTAGCTCTATTCATGGGATGGTTCTTTGAAAATGATATCTTTCAGACGATAACGGAGGGGGGGATTGCTTATGAGCTTTGCCGTCCTCTGGATATCTATTATATGTGGTTCTACCGAACCATGGCGAACCGGCTGGCTAAGGCAGTTCTTCGGTGCATGCCAATTCTGGTCTTTGCGGCATTTTTACCGGCGCCCTACGGGATTAGCTTGCCCGATAGCGTAACCGCAGGCATTTGGTTCCTTATTACATCAATATTAGGCTTTCTGGTTGTAATAGCCTTCGGCATGCTGGTCTATATCTCTACCTTTTTCACCTATTCTCCAATGGGAGTCAAGATGGTATCGGTATCTTTGATTGAGTTCTTTGCCGGTGCTGTTATCCCAATCCCCTTCCTACCGGAGGGTGTAAGACAGGTGGTAGAGCTGCTTCCCTTTGCTTCTATGCAGAATATACCGCTTCGTATCTATTCCGGTGATATTGCCGGAAGGGAAATAGTAATAAGAGCAGCGTTACAGCTATTTTGGGTATTGGTATTAATATGGATAGGAAAGCGACTAATGGTACAGGCGCTTAGGAGGGTTGTCGTACAAGGAGGCTAGTGTGAATTATAAAAAGAATAATTCGCACTTAAAAGTTTGTGCCTGTGTAACCAAAGTGTGCGGTGCACACTTGGCACGAACTAATTCAAAGGCAGGTATGTTAAACCCGGCTTCATCTAAAAAGTGTGCTGGACACACTCGGCACAAACTAATTCAAGGAGTAGACATATATTTTTTTGGGAGACTTTTATGAGACTGTATATGAAATTTTTTGGAATACATCTGAAGGGTGCCATGCAGTATAAACTGTCATTTTTATTAACTACCATAGGTCAGTTTCTGGTGTCCTTTAACGCGTTCCTCGGAGTATTATTCATGTTTGAGCGATTTCACGATGTGAAGGGTTATCGTTTCAGTGAGGTAGTATTATGCTTTTCCATCGTACTGATGAGTTATTCCCTGGCAGAGATGTTCATGAGAGGTTTTGATCTTTTTGCGACTACAATCAGTAACGGGGAATTCGATCGGATACTGCTCCGGCCAAGAAGTGTTATTTTATTAGTCATATCCGGTAAGATCGAGTTTACCCGCTTTGGCAGAATGCTGCAGGCGATTTTAATGCTGGTCTATGGAGTTAAGGCTTCAGGGTTACACTGGGATATCTATAAAATCATCACATTGTTCTTAATGATTTTAGGGGGAACAGTGATCTTCGGCTGCCTCTTTGTGGTCTATGCCAGTATCTGTTTTTTTACCCTGGAGGGATTGGAGTTCATGAATATCCTGACGGATGGTGCCAGGGAATTCGGAAAATATCCGATTGATATTTATGGCAAGAAGGTCCTACAGTTCTGTACCTTTCTGGTGCCTTATACTTTGTTTCAATATTACCCTTTCCTTTATCTGATTGGGAGAGTGCATTCCTGGCAGTATATGTTCCTGCCAGTTTTGGGGTGTCTATTTCTAATCCCCTGTTATCTATTATGGAGATATGGAGTAAGACATTACAAATCAACCGGATCCTAATGCACAAACTAATTCAAAGTGTAGGTGTGTTATGTTAATGGGAAATTGAGTATAAAAAGAAGCTGTCAGAATATTCTGACAGCTTCTGGCTACCTTGTAGGCACACTTCATTTTGCATCATAACACATTTGAAATAAAAAGTCTAGTATTAATTTTTATTCATAGTAAGATTGTTTATAAGGAGGTCGCCAAATTATCATCAATTAATTAATAATAAGGAGGCTATCATGCAGAAAGCAGTAGAAATTCAAGAAGCAGCGGATTCATTGAGCGGAAACAATTCCTCCGGTCTGGAACGAAGGCTGGAGGAGCAGCATCTGGAAAGCTGCCTTAAGGTAATACAACAAAATATCGACAAATACATGCAGGAATTTAAGGACTTATCTGCAGAGACGAAGGAATTATATGATAACTATCGATCGGATAATCCGGAGCTGCACAATGATCTGGTCATCGGACATGACATGAAATCACAGGTTGAACGAATATTAAAGAAGAATTTGCTTGCTGTTAAGAAACCTTACTTTGGGCGAATCGATTATAAGGAGGAGGGAGATAAGACCGGCTATAGTCTGTATCTGGGTAAGAACGGGGTCCGCAAAAACATCACCGAGAATATGATCATTGACTGGAGAGCACCGATCTCCAGTGTATATTATGAGAGTGATATCGGAAGGAGTTCCTATGCCACACCCATGGGAGACCGAATTGATATTGAGCTATTTCTAAAGAGAACCTATGAAATCGAGAACAGTAAGCTGGTTGATTTTTATGACTCGGATGTAGTAGCCAATGATGAATTTCTTACGAAGTACCTGAGTAAGAACAAAGAGGTGGTGCTCGGTGAAATTATTGCGACAATACAGAAGGAGCAGAATGAGATCATTCGCGATGTTCCCTGGCACAATGTTATCGTTCAGGGAGTAGCGGGCAGCGGAAAGACAACGGTAGCGATGCATCGTATCTCCTACATCCTTTACAATTACAAGGAGAAGTTCCGACCGGATGAATTTTTTATCATTGGAAGTAATAAGATGCTGCTCAACTATATCACCGGAGTATTACCCAATCTGGATGTCTATAATGTCAATCAGATGACCATGGAGGAATTCCTAATTGATCTGTTGGATAAGGACTTTGATTATAAGAAAGGCAAATACACACTGACAAACAGCTTCTTAAAGCTGAATAAGCAGCAATCGATGCAGGATGCCTCAAGCTTAAAGCAATTCAAAGGCTCCATACACTTCATCAATGCTCTGATCGCCTACATGAAGCAGTATGAGATAGATACGATCACAACAGATTCCGTTCGGATGAATGGGAATGTGGTATATTCGAAGGAGGAGATCTTATATTTTCTTAACTTTTTTGAAAAATTACCATTACAGGAGAAGATTGACCTTCTGAATAAGCGCCTTACCTATAAGGTGAAATCCATTGGAGAAGAAGCTGAGCTTCGAAAAGAGGATTTGCAAGCAGAGGTAAATCGATATAAGAATTATTTTGGAATTAGAAATAGAAAATATAGTTTTATGGAGATCTACCTTGGTTTCTTAGAAGATCTACAGCTGAATCGTAAAAAGTATATCGATCAGGGAATTAAAGTAGCGGAGGAGAAGGTCACTGAATTACTCATCAAGGAGCTTAAAGACAAGCATCTGGACATCTATGACCTGGGTATGTTGAATTACATCAAGCGAAGAATTAAGATGACTAAGGATTATGAATATGTAAGCCATATTGTCATCGATGAGGCTCAGGACTTCGGTGTCATGCTTTTTCAGATCTTAAAAAGGATATTTAAAAACTGCACCTACACCATCATGGGGGACGTGTCCCAGAATATCTATTATGATACGGGTATGAACGACTGGGAGGTCCTGAAGCAAGAAGTGTTCAACCCGGAGAAGGACCGATTTTATGTACTTGCGAAGAGCTATCGTAATACGGTAGAGATTTCTGATTTTGCAAGTAAGGTTCTTCGAAAATGTACCTTTAAAACCTATGATATTGAACCGATTATCCGCCACGGAAAAGAGGTCGCACTGATCAAAACCGATGGGGAAAAGGGATTGGTATTACAGACGGTTGAGTTGGTGAAAAGCATCCGGGAGAATGGATATGATACTATCGCGATAATATGCCGTACGGTAGAGGAGACGCTTAAGGTGAAGAAGCTCCTTAGCCTGCATATCGACATCGAACAACCGGGAGATAATATGGAGGATATGACCTTCTCCAACGGAACCATGGTGCTGCCGATTCATATGACAAAGGGATTGGAGTTTGACGCTGTAATCCTGTGGAACCCGGATGAAGAGAGCTATCACTATTCCGATGAGGATGCAAAGCTCTTGTATGTTGCTATAACC
This sequence comes from Bacillota bacterium, assembly GCA_023415475.1. GTDB lineage: Bacteria > Bacillota > Clostridia > Lachnospirales > Lachnospiraceae > Mobilitalea. Next base: position 5,390 of record JAEZKL010000179.1, read on the forward strand.
AGAGCGCTGCATGAGCTGTATGTAGTTTACAATGATGGACTGTCGGGCTTGTTAAGATAAATGATTTCTTCTCTAATAGAAAAAATGAGTTTTAATTTTGTGTATTATAAAACTCATCACTAAGTCATGTCAATTATATTAATGCCAATCATATAATTCACATTGACATTAACGAGTTAACACTAGAAGTATTATATGATTGACATGACTTGGGTGAAATATATATATGCATATAGAAAATAGGGTATCATTTTGGTTGTATACAATTTACTCGCTTATTAATTGATGTCCCTACGAAGGCTGCTCCCAAATTGATAAGGAAAAAAGCAAGCAGACAAAGCATAATAGAGAGAATATTTCCGCTTTTGAAAAAATCGATTAATTTAAATAAATCAAGGATAGGTAAAAATGGCGCTATCATAAATGAGAATATTAAAAATATTCCGTTGTAAATGAAGCTGCATAAAAAAATAAATAAGTATACTAATGATAGAAGAGCTATCATTCTCTGTCCTTTTATATAGCTACGATAAAATGACCCATAAATCCATGTAGAAACAAAGATAAGAGATATTAATATCTTCGGAATCGAATTCGAGCCCTTTATTCCGTCTGCGGTTAATGAAAACATATTAACAGCGACAGTAAATAAAATCAAAATTATTATGGTTAAGTTATTAATAGTTTTCTTCATACACACGGCTCCTTTCAGTAACCAATGAACTTTTCTGGTAAACTATGTATTTGCTTCAAGAAATTCGTTATAGAGATAGTGTTTCATCTTTACATTATTAAATCTATCATATATTCTATTCATAATTCTGTCCAGTTAAATATAGCCGCTCTAATGCAGCTTCGCAAAGAAATAATGTTTGAATTTTTTATAAAATTAGAAGAATTTAATGATTGTACTCTTGACAAAGAGCCTTGGAGTGAATATAATAAAAAAGTACTTTTCGAAAGGGATCTTAGCTCAGCTGGGAGAGCATCTGCCTTACAAGCAGAGGGTCATAGGTTCGAGCCCTATAGGTCCCATTTTCATGAATTACATGTGTAGCATAATAGATACACTGAATGAAAAACAGAATACGGCGAAGTAGCTCAGTTGGCGAGAGCACGCGGTTCATACCCGCGGTGTCGGCGGTTCAAATCCGTCCTTCGCTACTTAGAATGTGTTGCAGATTGCAGCACATTTTTTTTGTGTTATAATTGATACAATGAAAGGGTGGCCTTGAACAACAAGAATGTTATTGACAAAGAGAACAAATAGAAATCAATGATATTTTAAATAATATAAAGTCATAATAGATTTTTTGGAAACGGAGAAGTGATTATATGGGCCGGAGTCATCCAATTGAAGTATGGAGTAATAATCAGATTAAGCAAATTGAATGCAGCGAGGACGAAAGTCTTCTTGACGCTATGCGCCGCCAAGGTATCCCCTACTATTCGGATTGCGGCGGAAGAGGAAGCTGTGGGAAATGTAAAATAAGGATGATCAGTGGCACAACAGATCTTAGTCCGGAGGATATTAAAAGATTATCGGTAGAAGAGCAAAGGGAAGGATATCGCTTAGCCTGCAGGGTTTTCCCGGGAGGTGAGCTGGCGATAGAGCTTGGTGCCTATGAGGAGAGAATAGAGGCTGTTGTTTCCGCGAAGGATATTTCCCCTTACTATCCTTCGAAACAAAATATAGTAGAGGAATATGCGGTTGCCATCGATCTTGGTACCACGACCCTTGCCTTTCAGATTGTCAACTGCCATACGGGAGAGATTCTAGCATCCCTGTCTTCGATAAATCCGCAGCGCAGGCTGGGGGCGGATGTGATATCCAGAATGAAGGCTTCCAATGATGGCAAGAGGGAGCAGCTAAGGCAGCTAATCCTCGAATCACTATTAGAGGGAATTGATCAATTGAGCAAGGAAGCCTCTATTCCGGTGGAAAAATTACATCATATCACAATCGCAGGAAATACAACCATGATTCATCTATTGATGGGATATTCTTGTGAAGGGTTGGGAAAGTATCCGTTTCAGCCGGTACGGATCGGTAAAACACAGGAAGAGTTTTCTGTGTTTTTTGGGGAGGTATGGAGGCAAAGAAGAAGTCTTACGGAAGAAAATGCTGTTGATGAGCAGGTCGGAGCAGAGGTTACGGTTTTGCCCGGCATCTCCGCCTTTGTCGGCAGTGATATAGTTGCCGGACTGGGCTTGTGCGGATTTGATCATAGGAAGGAAATATGCCTCTTTTTGGATCTGGGTACAAACGGTGAATTGGCGATTGGTAACCGGGACAGGCTTCTGGTAACCTCCACTGCGGCAGGACCAGCTTTTGAAGGAGGAAATATCTCAATCGGTATGGGCTCTGTTCCCGGTGCAATCAGTAAGCTTTCTCTGAGGGAAGGGAAGCTTTATACGGAGACCATAAGAGGTCAAAAGCCCATCGGCATATGCGGCACCGGAGTGATCGAGCTCTGTTCTGAGCTGTTAACAGGTGGAATTATGGACGCTACCGGATTGCTGCGGGAGGATTACTTTGAGGAGGGCTTCCCGATCTATCAGGAGGATGGAAAACAGCTGAGGTTTCTGCAAAGAGATATTAGAGAATTGCAGCTGGCTAAGGCAGCAATCCGTGCAGGAATCGAGCTGTTGATCAAAAGCTTCGGGTGTACCTATGAGGCGATTGATACAGTATATTTGGCAGGAGGCTTCGGATTTGTACTTCCGATAGAGAAGGCGGTGCATATCGGATTGCTTCCGGAACAGCTGAAGGAGAAAATGGTTGCGATCGGAAACAGCTCACTGGCAGGGGCAAGCCGTTATACAATTGATCAGGAATTTCCGGACAGATTAGATAAGCTGGCAGAAATGGCACAGGAAATTCATATAGCCAACCAGGAGGAATTTCAGGAATTATATATTCAGCATATGAATTTTGCTCCCGGTGAAGAGGACATATAAGGATAGATGAACGGCTATTCTGACTTTGGGATGATAAACATTTCCTTTTGATGGGGTACAATACGGCGATACTGAAGCGGTGTGATATGCAGGAGCCTCTTAAAATGCTTATCAAAGGAAGAGGCATCCAGGAAGCCGCAGGAATAAGCAATCTCCGACATGGACAGGCCGGTAGCTTCCAGAAGCTGCTGGGACATATTAATCCGGTACTTAGTAAGGTATTCCTTTGGTGATACCCCAAGTTTATTTTGAAACAGCTTAAAGAGATAGGTACGGTCAATATGCAGATAATTGGAGATATCCGTTATTTTTATATCATAAGCATAATTATTGTGGATATATTCCTTTGCCTTGGAGAGATAATGCTCGTTCGGCATGGTTCTGCTCGACTCCTTTGGAGGACACATATGGGAAAAGCATTGATAAAGGAGCCCCAGGCATGTAAAATCATTGCTTTGCAAATGGTGAAGGGCTTCCATCAAGGACATGAAATCAGTCCAAAGAAGACCATTACTGTAATCCTTGAAGAGGTGACTGGTATGTGACAGACCGCAGTTGGTCAGCATGGAATCAACATCAGAGCCATCAAAGCCAATCCAACAATATTCCCAGGGATCAGCTTCTTCTGCTTGGTAAAAGGTGGTGATTCCCGGATGAATCAGAAAGCCTTCACCTTCATTCACGGAATAGACCTTGCCGCCTACATGGTAGGTTCCTTTTCCCCGGCGGACATAATGCAGCAGATAATGAGGGCGTATGGCAGGTCCGAAGGAATGAGAGGGGGCACATTCCTGATGACCGCAGTGATATAGAACAAAGGGGCGGTTCGGTTTACTCGGGATATTCAGTTTTATCTCATTTGGTATGGAATTCATAGCGTTTTCCTTTCGAATCAGTCAACAAAACGACAATTATTAGAAACATAAAGCATAGAATCATTTTCCACCAACGGATATAATGAAATCATAAAATAATCAAATGAAAAGGAGATACTTTATGGTTAAAATTACTTTTATGGGTGCCGGAAGTACCGTGTTTGCAAGAAATGTCCTTGGGGACTGCATGTGTACACCGAGTTTACGTGATGCAGAGATTGCATTATATGATATTGATGAAAAGAGGCTGAATGAGTCTGAGATTATATTAAATGCAATCAACAAAAATGTCAATTCCTCTCGTGCCACAATTAAAACCTATCTTGGAGTGGAGCAAAGAAGGGAAGCTCTTCGCGACGCAAATTTCGTAGTGAATGCCATCCAGGTCGGAGGCTATGATCCCTGTACCATCATAGACTTTGAGATACCGAAGAAATACGGCCTGAAGCAAACTATCGCAGATACCCTTGGTATCGGTGGAATCATGAGGGGGCTTAGAACGATTCCGGTACTTAAAGATTTTGCAAGAGATATGGAAGAGGTTTGTCCCAATACATTATTCTTAAATTATACTAACCCTATGGCTATTCTAACCGGATATATGCAGCGTTACACAAAGATTAAGACTGTGGGCTTGTGCCATAGCGTACAGGTCTGCTCCGGAAAACTTTTAGAGGGTCTTGGAATGGAGGACAGGGTCGAAGGAAGAAGTGATCTGATTGCCGGTATCAACCACATGGCATGGCTTTTGGATATCAAGGATAAGGATGGCAAGGATCTGTACCCGGAAATCAAGGCAAGGGCTGCCAAGAAGAATGCAGAGGAAAAGCATAAGGATATGGTACGTTATGAATACATACGTCGTCTGGGATATTATTGTACCGAATCCAGTGAGCACAATGCAGAGTACAACCCCTTCTTTATCAAATCCCGTTATCCCCAGTTGATTGAGGATTTCGAAATTCCGTTGGATGAATACCCAAGAAGATGTATCAGGCAGATCAAAGGCTGGGAGGAGGAAAAGAATAATATTCTGCAGGACGGTAAAATCACTCACGAGCGTTCCAAGGAATATGCCTCTTATATCATGGAAGCCGTTGTAACCAACAAGCCGATCAAAATCGGCGGTAATGTATTAAATACCGGATTGATTGACAATCTGCCCTCCGATGCTTGTGTAGAGGTGCCTTGCCTTGTGGATGCAGGCGGAGTTAAGCCCTGCCATGTAGGAAAGCTCCCGGTGCAGCTAGCTGCTATGAATATGACCAACATCAATCCACAGCTTCTGACCATTGAAGCGGCCGTAACCGGAAAACGTGAGACTATTTATCAGGCTGCAATGCTGGATCCCCATACGGCAGCTGAGCTGTCTATTGATGATATCGTGGCGATGTGCGACGAATTAATCGCAGCCCACGGAGCATATATGAAGGATTATCAGTAAATCGAACTTGCTTACACATACCAGCCCTTAGTGTCAATAGGGTGGTATTCAATCAAAAAGAACATAGAATTCCTAAAATTTAAACGGTGTTGATTGGTAGTTAATCAACACCGTTTAAAAGTGTAACTGGATTAACCGGTCCATTTGGTGTATAATAACAAAGAAGTTTAGAAATTGATAATCTTATTGATACTTGGAGGAAATTATTATATATGAGAATAGGAACAGGTTATGATGTTCATAAATTGGTCGAGAATCGGGAACTAATCTTGGGAGGGGTAACAATCCCATATGAGAAGGGCTTACTTGGTCATTCCGATGCAGACGTTTTAATCCATGCGGTTATGGATGCATTACTCGGAGCAGCGGCACTCGGAGATATCGGAAAGCATTTTCCTGATACCGAGGAGGCATACCTGGGAGTATCCAGCATAGAATTACTTAAGCATGTGAGGGGGCTTCTGGAAGATAAGCTATATCTGATTGAAAATATCGATGCCACTGTGATTGCCCAGAGACCTAAGCTGGCAGCTTATATTCCGCTCATGGTAAAGAACATGGCGGAAGCACTTGGAATCGAGGAGGACCGTATCAATGTCAAGGCTACGACTGAAGAAGGACTTGGATTTACCGGCGCCGGGCTTGGTATTGCATCGAATGCAGTCTGTTTGCTGGAAAGCATGCAAAACTATCAACTGGATATGACCCCGGGATCCGCTTCCGGCGGTTGCAGCGGGTGTGGCGGATGCCCCAAGAGCAAATAAGAAAGGTATTGACAATTAATTCAAGAATGCATACAATATGCAATATATAGATATAAAAAGCGATGAACGGAAAAGTAGCTCATAACGAAAGTATCAGAGATAGAATGTCACCGGCTGAAAGCATTCTTTACGAAACTATGAGGGAAGTGCATCCGGGAGCTGGTTCGGTGAGGCGGTTGCTTAGCTGGACACGGTAACAGCCGTTATCTGTTTCAAGATGTGAGCAAGTCTGAATTGCTTACAAATAGAGTGGAACCGCGTATTTCACCGCCTCTATGTATAGGGGGCGGTGTTTTTGATTCAATCCGACGAAATACGCGTATGTGTTTTCATTGATTATTATTTCTCAAAGGGGATGTAAATATGGGGTTTATTAAATATATTAAAGAGGAAATGCAGATAATTAAAGAAAGAGATCCTGCAATTAAGACACCATTTGAGGTCTTTCTCTATCCGAGCTTTCGAGCCATCATAAGATATCGAATTGCCCATTATTTATACGTAAGAAAGCATTATTTTCTTGCCAGATGGTATTCTCAACGGACGGTAAGAAAGACCGGTATTGAGATACATCCGGGAGCTACGATCGGTAAAGGTCTTTTTATTGATCATGGTTATGGAGTTGTAATCGGTGAGACCGCGATTGTCGGAGATAATGTTACTTTATATCAGGGAGTTACCCTCGGAGGTACCGGTAAAGAACGTGGAAAAAGGCATCCGACCGTAGGCAATAATGTTATGATCAGTGCCGGTGCGAAGATACTTGGCTCCTTTACTATCGGTGAAAACTCTAAGATTGGTGCTGGCTCCGTAGTACTGTCAGAGGTACCGCCGAACTCAACAGTGGTCGGAGTACCAGGAAGAGTTGTAAAGATGAATGATGTCAGAGTTCCCAGAGAAGATATGGATCAGGTTCATCTGCCTGACCCTGTTATGAAGGAGATGGTCTGCCTTCAGAATGAGAATATCTGTCTGAGAACAGAGCTTAAGAGAATGTATAGTAAATTTGACGAGTTGGAGAAGAAAGTATCTGAGAGTATGCCCTTGGCTAATCAGGAAGAGAAGGAACAGCTGATGAAGCGTTGATGTGTAAAGAAACAGGTGAATCTGCATCAGGATATAAAATATACGTGGAGGAGGCACCTCCGAATCAATATATCACGTAAGTTGGAGGAAGAAACATGAGAATCTATAATACCTTAACTCAGAAGAAAGAAGAATTTATTCCCTTAGAGGAAGGAAAGGTAAGAATGTACGTCTGCGGACCTACGGTGTACAACTATATTCATATCGGTAATGCCAGGCCGGTAATTGTATTTGATTCCTTCCGCAGATACCTGGAGTATCTCGGATATCAGGTGAATTTTGTGTCGAATTTCACTGATGTGGATGATAAGATTATTAAGAAGGCAAACGATGAGGGAGTCCTGCCAAGTGAGATTTCAGAGCGTTATATCAAGGAGTTCCGTACCGATACGGAGGCGCTCAATGTCAGGGAGGCTACGATTCATCCCAAGGCTACAGAAGAAATCGAAGGTATGATAGAGATGATCAGTGATTTGATTAAGAAAGGCCATGCCTATGAGAAAAACGGAACCGTATACTTTAAGACCAGAAGCTTTCCGGAGTATGGGAAGCTTTCCAAGAAGAAAATCGATGATTTGGAAGCGGGTGCACGTATAGCAGTAAGTGATGAAAAGGAAGATCCGATGGATTTCGTACTTTGGAAGCCGAAGAAGGAGGGTGAACCCTCCTGGCCGTCTCCCTGGAGTGACGGAAGACCGGGTTGGCATATCGAATGTTCCGTCATGAGCAGAAAATATCTTGGCGAGCAGATCGATATCCATGCCGGCGGAGAGGATCTTGTATTTCCCCATCATGAAAATGAGATTGCACAGAGTGAAGCCTGCAATGAGAAGGAATTTGCAAGATACTGGATGCATAATGCATTCTTAAACATCGACAATAAGAAGATGTCAAAATCCGAAGGCAACTTCTTTACGGTACGTGAGATCTGCGAGCAGTATGATCCTCAGGTGGTTCGCTTCTTTATGCTGAATTCCCATTACCGCAGTCCTCTCAATTTCAGTAAGGAGCTGATGGAAGCAGCCAAGAATTCCTTGACCAGAATCCTGACTGCAGCAGGTCAATTGGAATTTCTCTTATCCGGTGATACGTTGTCAGGCGGGGAAGTGACGGCTCAGGAAGAGAAGCTACTCGTAGAGGTAGAAGGCCTGCAGGGTAAGTATAAGGCGGCCCTGGATGATGACTTTAACACAGCCGATGCAATTGCTGCAATCTTCGAATTGGTGAAGCTGGCCAATTCCAATTGCAATTATGAGAGTACCAAGGCTTTTGTTCAGACTGTCTATGACCTCATTGCAAAGCTTTGTGATATCCTTGGTATTAACACAAAGAAGGAAGAGGAAATGCTAGATGAGGATATCGAGAGGCTGATAGAAGAACGTCAGGCAGCCAGAAAGAATAAGAACTTTGCAAGATCGGATGAAATAAGAAATCTGTTATTGGAAAAGGGTATTCTGTTAGAGGATACCAGAGAAGGGGTAAGATGGAGAAGGAGTTAAATAGTTCAAGGTCTGATATTGGGATAGCCGGGTATCTTAAGAATGTCCTGGGGCTTCCGGAGACTGATATTAAATCCTACTCCCCTCTGACATTGGCTTTTATCGGAGACTCTATCTTTGATCTGATTATCCGAACAAGTGTAGTGGAAAGCGGTAACGCACCGGTCAATAAGCTTCATAAGCGATGCTCTAAGCTGGTTCAAGCTACTGCTCAGGCTGAACTGTATCATACGATTAAGGAACAGCTCACAGAGGAGGAGAGCACGATATTTAAGAGGGGACGTAATGCCAAGTCCTTTACCTCGGCTAAGAATGCCGGAGTAGTGGAATATCGTACGGCCACCGGTCTGGAAGCACTGATGGGATATCTGTATCTGACCGATCAGATGGATCGACTGTTAGAGCTGATTGAACCGCAAATTAACAAAATGGTAAGTATTTTGTAAGAAATCTGCCACTAAATTGACTTATTAATTTTTTAAAATAACACTAGGATGTGAAACACTGGCATTAGTGACTAATATTAGTAAATGGATTTCTATAGAGTAATAAAATCGGAAGAACCTAATCCAACCTGTCATAGTTTTCATGCATCCATGTCTTCACTACATGAAAACCTTAGGGAAGTAGTTAGGTTTCTTCCGAATTTTTTAATCATGCAAGTGAATTGGTATATCAATTCATCTTGTTGATATAGAGCTCCGATTACGGGCAAGGAGGTAACATGAGAAAAACAGATAAGCGAAGAAGAAGAAATTGGATTATCACAGCTGCGGCAGTGATTACCTGTGTCGGTATTCTATGGAATATTGGAGATTTCAAACGTGAGGAGGCGCTGGCGGCCTCTGCACAGAGAGAGACCGTTAAGCTTCGAATTATCGGTACTACCGATATTCATGGTCAGTTGAACAGCAAGGATTATGAGCAAGGCGTAGATTACAGCAACGGCGGCTTGGCAAGGCTTTTTGAATTAATTAAGAAAACTAAAAGTGAGGTACCTGCTGAGAGTGTTATTACATTGGATGCGGGAGACACGCTTTTCGATTATACAACGGAGTACATATTTGCAGAGAACCAGCAGGAGATACAGCCGATTTACAAGGCATTGACTCGTATTGGTTATGATGCTATCACACTTGGTAACCATGATTTTGATTATGGATATGAATACATCCTGCGTCAGCTGAACAGCACAGGTTTGAAAGATATAACGGTAGTATCCAATGTAACGGATTCTAAAACCGGTGAATATCCGTTCTTAGAGAATATGCTGATTACCAGAACCTTAACGTCTTCTTCAGGCAATAAGGTGGAGGTCAAAATCGGAATTATCGGACAGACAATTCCGACTCTAACTTCTAAAACTCACAGCTACACCGGTATTCTTAAAACGGAGGATATGGTGGAAAATGCAAAGACTCAGGCGAAAAAGCTGAAGGAAATGGGTGCGGATGTTATTATTGCCCTATCCCACACCGGAATTGGTCCTGAGAAACCTGAGACTAACTTCAAGAATGTGGCATATGCACTGACCAAGATTGAGGATATCGATGTTGTAATCTGCGGACATGAGCATAATTTATTTCCAACAACGGATATGACCTCGGCTTATTATCAGCTTCCCAATGTGGATCGCAAGACATACTTGATGAATGGCAAAAATGTCATAATGGCAGGTAATCGAGGCAGTGCTCTGGGTGTTGTCGACCTAACCCTGAATATTTATAAGGATACCAAGCGAATTGCCGAGAGAACCTCCGAGCTTCGACTGGTAACCAATAAAAATACGACAGAAAATAAAGAGATAGCCTCATCCTACGGAGTATGGGAGGATAAATTATTAAATTATTCAACGGATATTATCGCTAAGCTAAAGGATGGAGAGTTAATCCAGAATTTCTTTGGTATGCTTGGGGATAATGCCGCAATACAGCTATTGAATGATTCCAAGATTGATTATGCCAAACGTTTTGTTCATACAACCGGAACGCAGTATCAGAAGTATCCGATTATTGCGGCATCCACCTATACAGCCTACGGCGAAATCAGTAATGAGGATTTTATCAATATTCATGATGATATTACCGAGTCTGATTTATCGGCAATTCAACCCTATAATAATTATATCTACCTTTACACCATTACCGGAAAACAATTAAAGGAATGGCTGGAATGGTCAGCCAGTGCTTATGAGACAACAGTGAACGGTTCCAAATGGACCGGAGGAACGATGAACGAGCTTATGAAGCAGAATGGATTAAAATCACTGCTTCGTGAGGATTGGTTAAACGATTGGAGCAATTTCTATATTTTTGATGGAATCGATTATGTGATTGATCCCTTCAGCGAACCTCGATATGATTTGAGTGGTAATCGAATTAGCATGGGTGAGCGTATTACAAGCTTAAGCTATAACGGCAAACCGATTACGGATGATATGGTATTTTTATTAGCGACCAATAAGATTACCCAGCCTACCGCTGCAAACAAAGGTGTAGAGACACAGGTGGCTTTGAATGGCTTTAACCGCACGCAGACGGTTTTAAGTAAATATATCAGACAGCTGGCTGAGGAAGGCAGTATTACACCTCAGATAGATAAAAATTGGAGGATCAATATTCCTGAGGAAAAGAGCTTTATTGTAAAGGTTCCTTATATGGGCACTGAGCTGTTTAAGAAGACGGTATGGTTTAAAAGCCATCTGAAAGATATTGATTTCTACAGTTATTTTACAGCATCTTATCCTGCTTCCGACAAAGATACGACCGCACCTCATATTATCGTATCACCGGTAATCACAAGTGCTACCGCATCGCCTTATAAGGTTGCAGTACAGGTAACCGACCGGTCTGAAATCAAGACAATTCGGTATATGACAGGTGCTGTAAAGATAGAAGAATTTGCACAGAATCGCGGAATGTCATTGGAGTCGGATAATACCTTCACTGTAACAAAGAACGATGCTTATACAATCTATGCAGAGGACAGCGAAGGAAATAAGGCAATCTATCATTTTAGTATTGATAATTTTAGGGATGATTTATTATCCTCTCCGACGATCGATTCTTATACAAATCGAAAGACTAAGATTACGGGACGCGGTGAACCGAACGCAAAGATTATATTTGAAGCCTATACCGGTGTTTATGAAAGCAAGATTTCTAAAAACGGTACCTTCTCATTTGCGTTGCCTGCGCAGCCCTCGGGAACCGTTGTGTCAGTATATTTGAAGAATGAGACAAATGGCTTAGAAAGTGCTAGAGTAAATGTTACTGTAAAGAGAACCGGACCAAACCAGCCCAGTATTAATCCAATCATGAATACCGCTGGATTTATCAGTGGAGATTTGAATGACGACGATGCCTACTTAATTGCTATCATAGGAGACACCGTGTATGTCCCTGAAAAGGGAGGTAAGGAGCTATACGAGAAGAATATTGACATCTATAATCCAAGTCTTAAGATAATTGAGGTTGGATTTGAGCGTGATAGTCTGGGCTTTTGTACCTTATTGGTTCCCCCTCAAGCCGGTGGAGCGGATGTGAAGGTATATAATCTGGATCATGTGTCAAGAAGCAGTAGGGTATTTAGTACCACAGTAAGAGAGGTCGGACCGAATGCTCCTGTAGTATACGAAGTAAGTAATATAGAGAATACAATTCATGGTTACATCCCTGCTTCAACACCGAAGGTCTATGATGTAACAATAACTCTGGGCAAGGCTAGCTATACTTTGAAGACAGATGAGAAGGGAAGCTTCCGTTATCAATTTACGGAGCAGCTGCATGCAGGAGATAAAATCACCGTTACAGCATACGAAGAAAAGAATGGCACGGCTAGAAACAGCTATACCACAGAGCTTATCGTTCGTGATATTGAGGAGTATGTCAGAGAGAATTCCACAAATCTTACCTTGAACAAAGTGACGGATAAATCCTATATGATATCCGGTAACTTTGGTGATAAGGGATCAGTATATGTGGCGATAACGAACGGCACCGGTAAAAGCTTTAAGAGTACATTAAATTTGGTAGAAACGAGTACAACAGGAAGATTTATATTACGCCTTGATCAAAAGCTGGATGCAGGAAGTATGGTTTATGCCATGGTGCGATTTGACAATGGCAAGATTTATACAGTAAGTAAGACAGAGGTACAGGCCGGTAAACCGGATATGCCAACTCTGGTGAAGGAGATTACTAATTCCGATAAGACGGTACAGCTTGTTGCCAAGAAGGGATCTGAAGTGACGCTGACCATTGGTGATACCGTCTATACCTCCACCACGGCTGAATATGATGATATAAATAGCCGATATCTCTATACCTTTGAAGTTAACCGGACCGTATCGGGTACTGTGGTTAAAGCTATCGCGAAAAACGCAGTCGGAACCAGCGATATATTGACTTCCGCCATTGTGAAAGCAGCACCTGATCAGCCTAAGGTCGATAACATCAAGAAGGGTGCAACTAAGATTACCGGTAAGATTGAACTTCTGGATTATGTAGTACCTGACAAGGAGAAGACAGAAGCGGAAGTGGAAGGTAATACTGAGACAGTCAAAAAGGAAGAGATACCGGAGCGCTTTAAGGATGCTCCTGAGAAAGTGGCAAAGACGCAGACCCGGATCTACGCCCAGATAGGTAAAAAGTATTATGAAGGAAGTATAACAAATACCGGCAAGTTCACCATTAAAATTCCTTCCCAAAAGACTGGGACCGAGATTACTGTCTTTGGAATGAATAAAGCAGGAAGAGGACCACTAATCAAGGTTGTCGTTAAATAATTATACTGGAAATACAAGGAAACAAATGTTACAATAAGGTTGCATGATATTGTTAGTTTAATATCATACAACCTTATTTGATTCAATTTGGAACTGTTGTGAAAATTGTAACGTCTAATTGTCAGAAAGAATGAAATATATGATATAAGCAGAGGAGGATTGGTATTATGAAAAAGAGGAGATTGTTTGTATTAGTAAGCTTTATGATTATTCTGACTATGGTATTTGCGGCATGCGCAAAGATGGAGAAAAGTGGTTCAACTCAATTCAGTATGGATAACAAGGCAGATTACGATATGGCCGAGAACACGACAGAAGAGACTGTTGAAGCACCTGCAGCGCAAGCGACAGAAGCCAACGGAAACGCCAATTATTTAACAGTAGGTTCCTTAAGCAACAATTCTGCAATCACCATAGAGGACTCCGCAGCATTGCAGTCCCAGGATAAGATCATCCGTACCTTCTATATGGATGTGGAGACCCAGGAATTTGACGCTCTGATCACTAGGCTGGACTCTGAGATCGGTCGCTTGAACGGATATGTGGAGACCTCCAAGATCAGTGGACGAAGCTTCTATGACAGGGAAGGAGCACGCGTTGCAAGCATTACTGCAAGAATTCCGAGAGCTAAGGTGGATGAGTTTGTAAATGCAGTCGATGAGAATGCCAATGTCATCAATAAACAGGAATCCACAGAAAATGTGACACTGGAGTATGCCGATATTGAAAGTCGCAAGAAATCTCTCCAAATTGAGCAGGAGCGACTGTTTGTATTACTGGAAAAGGCAGATACTCTGGATAGTATCGTTACACTGGAAAGCCGCTTGAGTGAAATCCGGTATCAATTACAGAACTATGAGACAACGCTTCGAACCTATGATAATAAGGTAGAGTATAGTACCGTGTCCTTAAGCATCCAAGAGGTTGAGAAGCTGACCCCCAGTGTTGAGATCAAACAATCGGTAGGTACAAGAATTAAGAATGGCTTTAGCAATACGATGTATCAGATCAGTGAAGGCTTACAGAACTTCCTGGTATGGTTTGTGGTGAATTTGCCATACTTACTCATCTGGACCGTAATCATTGCAGCTATTATATTAATTTCTCGGAGAATTTATAAGAAGAAAATGAAAGATGAGCTTCCGAAGAACCCGCCTACACCTCCGGTACCGCCTGTGAATTAGGAAGTAAGCATTGTTATAGTGGAAGAATTATTTAGGCTGTCGTAAACACTCTTTCGTAGTGTATTTACGGCAGCCTTTTACCTGACCTCTATACATACAATCCGAAATGGAATATAATACTTTTATGGCATTTTAACCCGATTGTGAGCATATAGTTTAGCTTCACCGTACGGCTTAATAAGCTGAAAGGATAGGTGTGGCTTTCCTGTATTTAACACTGGGATTTCTGGATTGTATAGTACGAGGGGGTGTGGATATGGACAAGGTGATTTTTCATGTGGATGTCAATTCGGCATTTTTAAGCTGGGAGGCAGTACATCGGTTGCAGCAGGGAGAGACCCTGGATCTTCGCGAGATACCTTCTGCTGTTGCCGGGGATCAGAATAAACGTCATGGTATTATATTGGCGAAATCCACGCTGGCAAAACAATATGGAGTGCAGACCGGAGAACCAATCGTGGATGCACTGAAGAAATGTCCGAATTTGACTTTAATTCCGCCCAGCCATCACCTTTACTCAGAATACTCCAAGGCATTTACCGATATTTTATCCGAGTTTTCTCCCAGTGTAGAGAAGTGCTCTATCGATGAAGCCTATTGCGATATGACAGGAATGGATGCTTTATTCGGGCCTCCGGTAACCGCGGCCTATCGGATAAAGGATCGAATTCATAATGAGCTTGGTTTTACCGTGAATGTGGGTATCTCGAATAATAAGCTGCTGGCAAAGATGGCATCGGATTTTCGTAAGCCTGACAGGGTACATACCTTATACCCCGAGGAGATACCGACTAAAATGTGGCCACTACCAGTTGGTGAATTATTCTTTGTCGGTAAGTCAACCGTAAAGAAGCTGAATACCCTGGGTATCTATACCATCGGAGAACTAGCGAAAACTGACGCAGAATTGTTGAAGGCCCACTTAAAGAAGCATGGTGAGGTTATTCATTGTTTTGCCAATGGAATTGATGCCTCCGTTATCTCTACGGAGGAGGTTAAGAATAAAGGATATGGCAATTCGACGACGATAGCCTTTGATGTGGAGGATGAGTCTACTGCCAAGATGATTTTATTATCTCTTGCTGAGACAGTTGCCTCAAGGCTTCGCAATGATGACATGATGGCAAATGTAGTATCGGTCAGCATTGTGGATTCGGAATTTCGCCACAGCTCTCACCAAACCACCCTTCTGAGTCCGACCCATCGAACAGATGAGATTCATAAGGCAGCCTGTATGCTGTTTGATGAATTGTGGGAGGGAGCTCCCATCCGCAATCTGGGAATACAGACAAGTAAGGTGGTTTCCGATGATACAGCTCGTCAGATGAATCTATTCAGCTTTGAGACAGATGAAAAGCGGGAAAAGCTGGATCATGCGATCGATAAGATAAGAGACCGATTCGGAGCTTCGGCGATTCAAAGAGCCAGCTTATACAAGAAGACGGGACAAGAGAAGAATAATAAAGAATAGATTGTCGATAAGTTGTCTCCTATTTATATGGAAATAAATGTAAATTAGTATTATAATTAGTTAATACGAATTACATCAAGCCGTAGCAAAGGGAGGCATAAGATTGAAATCAGCTATGTATTGCCTTGTCCTTCTGCTAAGCATCTACCCGCTTAGTGGATATGGACGAATGCTAACTTATGATGAACAACCCCTTGGTGTGGCATGGGATGAGATATACCGATCAGGCAGTGAAGAGAGAGATCACAGGATTACAAAGGATAATAAGAAGCAAAAATTCACTCCCATGGAGGGCTTAGATCTTGTAAAATGCAGCTATGCAGCCAATTTCGAGAAGATAGATATTTCGAAGGACGAGTATTATTACAAGTTGGAGCTTGCAGACTATTATCTGGTCTACGAGGGAGAGGGTGCGACAGAGCAGCAATATTTATTTCATCTTTACGAATTCGTCCTCGATGAACCGGAGGACGAATTCGGGCATACAGTTACCTATGGCTGGTACCAGGTTGACAAAGTAACAGGAGAGATCATTCAAATGCAAGAATAATACTAACTTGATACCTGCCCCTTGAATTAGTTTGTGCCGAGGAAGACGCAGGCACAAACTGCTAAGAATGAATTATGCTATGGTATCTAAAAATCCAGAAGAACAAGGAGTTTGCTCCAATGGGCAAACTTCGCAGTTCTTCCTGTGTGAAGAAGTTTTTTCTTCACATTATTATAAAGTGATGGAAGTCCATTTACCACTGGAGAAGCGGTAATAGCTGGTCACAAATCGGAAGCATTGATCCAACAGGAGAGCCACCCATGCTCCATACACACCGAGGCCAACCGGGAAACAAAGCAGATAAGTAAGCAGCGGGCGCACTAAAGCTACACTGATCAGGGAGGTTATGGCAACAAAACCGGTATCGCCGGCTCCTCGAAGGCAACCGGATAATACCACCTGAGAGGTCTGAAAATGAGTACCTAACGCAGCAAGTATCATAATATTGGCACCTAGCGTGATAATTGCCGCCTCACGACTGAACAAAGATACCAGAAAGGTTCTTCCGAATAGAAAGACTAAGAAAATAACGCAGGATATCATAAAAGCAAGACGTTGACCGGTTTTTCCATAAATTATGGATAGATCCGGTCTTTTTGCGCCTAAATTCTGCCCTACCAGTGCGGAGGCGGCGATGGATAAGCCATCTCCAAAGCAGAAGGACAGGGACAGGATATTCATACAGATCAGGTGGGTAGCGTACTCCGTGGTTCCAAGTCTCGCGACAATTGCTGCATATGCGAGAAAGCCGATACGCATGAATACCTGTTCTACAAAAGCACTGCCGCTTACCTTATAGATCGCCGCGACAGTTTCTTTATGTATAGACCACCCGGCCTTATGATGAAATGAAAGATAGCCATTTTTGTGAAGCAAGGTTGACAATGAAATGATAAACGCAGCGATTGCACCCATCATCGTAGCAATTGCGGCACCCTTTACCTCCAGTCTGGGAAAAATTCCGATACCGTTGATCAGGAGATAATTGAAGGAGATGTTAATCAGATTGCTTATGATATTGCTATACATCGATATCTTCGTCTTACCACAGGCTCTCTGAGCCGCATTAATCGTCAGATTCAAAGCTTGAAATGGTAGGCTGAACATAATAACTTTGAAATAATCCATTGCATCAGAAAGATAGGCGTTATCCGCTCCTGCGAAAAGTAGAATCGGTTTTGCAAACAGGTAACCGAGGAGCGACATCAGGAGGGAGCCGCATAAGCTGAAGAGGATACCGGTGCGTAGGGTACGATTGGCATCGGTTCGGTTATTTTGCCCTTTTCTTCTAGCAGTAACTGCGGTAATACCTGTATTCAGAGAAAATATGATTGCCAGTAGAACTAATTTGGGTTGATTTGTTATTCCAACTGCTGCAATGGCTCCTTCTCCCAGAGTACCAACCATTATTGTATCCACTGAACCGATGAGAGCAACAAGAAAAGCCTCCAGTGCGGAAGGCCAGGCAATTTTATAAAAGTTGGAATATGCTGTGCGGGAAGAGGGCAGATCACCGATGATTTGCTTACTTTTAAGCATTCCGTTAACGGACAGGAATTTTGTCAATTGCAATAATGTCAACACCTTTCATATTGAAAATCATTACTCCGATTATAACACTTTTTTTTGTGAAATCAATGTAATTTGATATATTTCGCTAAAATGTAGAATAAAATCAAGCAAAGAATACATGATAAAAGTGAGAATAATTTGACTTGAAAATAAAATGCACCGGTGAAGAACTGCGGTAGGAAAGAGAGGCATGCTATGCTAGGGTGAATTAATCTCAGATTGATTATTTTCGAAAAATATGTTATGATATAGGTTACCGAAAAGTAAGAAATATCTATTTATACCATTAAGGAGGAAATCTAATATGAGTATTCCAACCCCCCACAATGAAGCTAAAATGGGAGATATTGCAAAGACAGTCCTTATGCCGGGAGATCCCCTGAGAGCGAAGTTTATCGCAGATACTTATCTTGAGGATGTGGTTTGCTTTAATAAGGTTAGAAATATGTTTGGCTATACAGGTACTTACAAAGGAAAGAAGGTTTCCGTCATGGGTGGCGGCATGGGTATGCCCTCCATCGGCATCTATTCCTATGAGCTATATCATTTCTATGATGTGGATAACATTATCCGTATCGGTTCTGCAGGAGGTATTGCTGAGAGCATTAAGCTGAGAGATATCGTAATCGGTATGGGTGCATCCACTAATTCTAATTTTGCAGCACAGTACCAGTTACCCGGAACCTATGCTCCGATTGCTGATTATGAGCTGCTCCGAAAGGCAGTAGAGGCTGCGGAAAAGATGAATATTAAGACGGTAGTAGGAAATGTTCTTTCCTCCGATACCTTCTATGATGATAATAAGGATGCGAATTCCCTGTGGAGAAAGATGAACATTCTCTGTGTGGAGATGGAAGCAGCTGCTCTCTATATGAATGCGGCAAGAGCAGGCAAGAAGGCGCTCTGCTTACTTACCATTTCTGATCATGTATTTACCGGAGAGTCCTTGTCAGCAGAAGACAGACAGCTTACCTTCCGTGAGATGATGGAAATTGCATTGGAGATCGCATAGGCGAAAGAGAAAGGATGATTAAGCTATGGATAAAAAGTTGATTTTTGAAAAGGTAGATCATACACTATTAGGTCAGACTGCGACCTGGACGGAGATTAAAGAGATTTGTGACGATGCTGTAACCTATGGTGTGGCCAGCGTCTGTATCCCCCCGTCCTATGTGAAGCAGGTAAAGGAATATGTTAAGAATAAGATGGCAGTATGTACCGTAATCGGTTTTCCGAACGGCTACAATTCTACTGCTGTTAAGGTGTTTGAGACAAAGGATGCCATCGCTAACGGTGCGGATGAGATTGATATGGTGATCAATATTGGTATGCTGAAGGACCAAAGATATGATGAATTACTGGAGGAGATAAAGCAAATTAAATCTGCCTGCGGTAACCATATCCTTAAGGTTATTATTGAGACCTGTTTGTTAACGGACGAAGAGAAGATTAAAATGTGCGAGATCGTTACCAATGCGGGAGCAGATTTTATTAAGACCTCGACAGGCTTCTCGAAAGCAGGTGCAACCTTTGAGGACGTCGCATTATTTGCAAAGCACGTTGGGAAAGAAGTTCGTATCAAGGCGGCCGGAGGAATCTCCTCCTTTGACGATGCTGAGAAATTCATCGAGCTTGGTGCGGCCAGACTTGGTACCAGCCGAATCGTGAAGTTGGCAAAGAATCAGACCGGAACCGGCTATTAATAATTAGCACTTTGAAACCTAGAGTGGGATTTTTGTATCACCTGGTTATTATCAATATCTCTATGTAATAATAAAATGATAAACAGGGAGGTTTTAGTATGCAAGAACAAAATACGAATCAATATGAGATTGAAGAGGAGAACAGCCTTGTTCCCCTGGGAAAGGGTGAAATATTAGCAAAGCATGAAATCGTGAATCATTCGGTAGCCAAGAACCTGGTTCGTGATGCGATCGAAGCGATGAAGATTGCTTATACGCCGTATTCCCGCCATCAGGTCGGAGCCGCGCTTCTTACCAAAAGCAAGAAGGTATATAAGGGATGTAATATAGAGAATGCATCATATTCTCCTACCAATTGCGCCGAGCGCACCGCCTTCTTTAAAGCAATCAGTGAAGGAGAGAGGGAGTTCTCAGCTATTGCTATCGTAGGAGGTAAGGATGGTGTACTGAAGGACTTTTGTTCGCCCTGTGGCGTCTGCCGCCAGGTTATGCGCGAATTTGTTGATCCAAAGAGCTTCCTGGTTATTCTGGCGAGATCTGAGGAGGATTATCTAATCTTCTTCCTTGAGGAATTATTACCGATAAGCTTTGGACCCGAGAATTTATGATGATATAATAGGCTCCCCAGGGGAGCCTATTCATCTATCTTACGATTATCATATCTCATATTATAAACAGGTATTCTGTCTGAAGCATTATGATAAGACTGGTTGTTATAATAATTAGGAATAATTAATATTAGTTTTTGTTATGAATGATGTAAGGTATCCTCCTCATTTGCGCTTTCAAATTCCATATTTATGTGATATACTAGAACGCAGTAAAGGTTTAACGGACGAAAGCGCATACCGGGATTAGGACGTTTTGAGGTTCGTAAAGCTGTATTATTATACCGGAAAGGAAATAAAAAAATGTATTCATTTGAAGACGTAAAATCATATGACCCTGAGCTTGCCGAGGCAATGTCACTGGAAATAGAAAGACAGAACAGTCACATTGAGTTAATTGCTTCAGAGAATTTTGTGAGTAAGGCGGTTATGGCCGCGATGGGCAGCCAATTAACCAATAAGTACGCGGAAGGATATCCCGGAAAGAGATATTATGGCGGCTGTGAATTTGTTGATATGGCGGAAAATCTTGCAATCGATAGAGCAAAAGAATTATTTGGTTGTACCTATGCGAATGTTCAGCCTCATTCCGGAGCGCAGGCTAATATGGCTGTATTCTTTGCTCTGTTAAAGCCGGGCGATACCGTACTCGGTATGAATCTCGCCCACGGCGGTCATCTGACCCATGGCAGCCCGGTAAATATGAGCGGTGCCTATTTTAATATCGTACCTTATGGTGTAAATAACCAGGGCTTTATTGATTATGACGATGTAAGAAGGATAGCAAAGGAGTGTAAGCCGAAGCTGATCATTGCAGGTGCCAGTGCTTATGCTAGAAAGATAGATTTTAAGACCTTCCGTGAGATTGCGGATGAGGTTGGTGCATTCCTAATGGTAGATATGGCACATATTGCCGGTCTGGTAGCTGCCGGTTACCATGAGAGCCCGATTCCCTATGCTCATGTCACCACCACTACCACTCATAAGACCTTACGTGGACCTAGAGGCGGTATGATCTTATCCAGTGCTGAGTTTGCTGAGGAATACAAGCTGAATAAAGCTATTTTCCCCGGTATTCAGGGAGGACCTTTAATGCATGTGATTGCAGCTAAGGCAGTTAGCTTTAAGGAGGCTCTGGATCCGAGCTTTAAGGTTTATGCAGGAAGAATAATTGAGAATGCACAGGCTCTTGCGAACGGTTTAATGAAGCGTGGCTTTAACCTGGTATCCGGAGGCACCGATAATCATCTGATGTTAGTTGATCTTCAGAATATGGGAGTAACCGGTAAGGACACTGAGAAGCTTCTTGACGCGGCTAACATTACCTGTAATAAGAATTCGGTTCCGAATGATCCGGCTTCTCCTTTTGTCACCAGTGGTATTCGCCTTGGTACTGCGGCAGTTACCACCAGAGGGATGAATGTAGCAGATATGGATGTGATTGCAGAAGCAATCTATCTTCTGGTTAAGGATGTTGATGCTAACAAGACAAAGGCAATGGCTATGGTTAAGACCTTAACCGATCAATATCCGTTATATTAATCATTGAAGAATATAATAATATTTTTATGGGCCAGACTAAAGATCTGGTCCATTTTTTATGGAATATGTGCTATACTGATTGTGATTAATCTGGTAGGGAGAGAAAGATGAATTCATCATTGTTAAGCCTTTTAAGGGATATCACGGCAGAGGAGCAGGACATCCTGAGCGGCAGGTCTCAAATCAATACCGAAATATATATGGAGGGTACTTCTTCCGTGATTGACAGCCGACGGTTGTTGGAGCATGGGAAGCTGATACAAGTCCGTACTCATACAAGGTTCGTTCATTTTCCGAAGCATACCCATAATTATGTAGAAGTAATCTACATGTGTGAGGGGCAGACCACACACATAATCAATGGAGATGAGGTACATCTGAAGCAGGGTGAGCTGTTGTTCCTGAACCAGAATGCAACGCAGGAAATACTTCCTGCCGGAATGGAAGATATCGCAGTGAACTTTATTATCCTTCCGGAATTCTTCGATCAGGCACTGCATATGATTGGGGAGGAGGAGAATCTGGTCAGGGATTTCCTGGTTGGCTGCCTTCGGAGCGAGGATACCAGGGTTAGCTTTTTACATTTCAAGGTAACAGAGGTGCTGCCCATTCAGAACCTGATCGAGAATCTGATCTGGACTATTAAGAACAACCAGCAGAATAACCGTAGTATTAATCAGGTTACGATGGGATTATTGTTCCTCCAGCTTATGAATCATACGGATAAGGTAGAGGTGGGTAAGGACCGGCTGGAGCAGGAGTTGATGCTTGCTGTATTACGTTATATCGAAGAGCATTATAAGGAGGGATCTTTGTCGGAGCTTGCTTCGTCCCTTCATTATGAGCTATACTGGTTAAGCCGTATGGTGAAGCGGATGACGACAAAAACCTACACTGAGCTGGTGCAAACCAAGAGACTGAATCAAGCTGCTTACCTGCTATCCACCACGAGATTATCGGTAGCGGATATCGGCCTGGCAGTCGGCTATGATAATCTAAGCTATTTTCATCGTATCTTCAGAGAAAAGTATGGGATATCTCCTAAGGAATACAGAAGCTGCAATTGAGGACACTTTTTTATGCAAAAGGTGTTCTTTTTTTTGTGGCAGCATTTGATATACTGAGGTTAACCAATATAGATAACATAGATTGAAAAAACATGGATTTTTCAATCAGCTAATTTGTGCTATTGCCCACATTGGCAGTGCTTTGGCAGCATGAATCAGTTGGTGTAATAACAATATAATCAGAATAAAGGAGGATATCGTATGACAATACAGGAACGTTACCAGTCGGCAAGAGAGCTGTATGCAAGTCTTGGGGTGGATACGGAGGAAGCGATGAAGAAGCTGCAAACCATCTCCATCTCCATGCACTGCTGGCAGGGAGATGATGTTGGCGGTTTTGAAGGAGTAGGGCAGCTGTCCGGTGGGATTCAGGCGACCGGTAATTATCCCGGCAAGGCCAGAACACCGGAGGAGCTTATGGCTGATATTGATAAAGCCTTAAGTCTGGTTCCCGGACTTCATCGTATTAATCTGCATGCCAGCTATGCAATCTTTGAGAATGGAGAATTTGCGGACAGAGATAAGCTAGAACCGAAGCATTTTAAGAAATGGGTGGAATTTGCGAAGGAGAGAAAGCTGGGACTGGATTTCAACCCAACCTACTTCTCACATCCGAAGGCAGCGGAGGCGACATTATCAAGTGAGAATGAGGATATTCGTCGCTTCTGGGTTGAGCATGGCAAGGCCTGCTTAAGGATAACCGAGTACTTTGCAAAGGAGCTTGGAACACCAAGTCTTATGAATATATGGATACCGGATGGCTTCAAGGACATACCGGCGGACCGGACGGCACCCCGTGCCAGATTAAAGAAGTCCTTGGATGAGATGATAGCTACACCCTATGATCGCAGTAAGGTATCAATTGCGGTGGAATCGAAGGTATTCGGAATCGGTATGGAGAGTTATACGGTGGGCTCCCATGAATTCTATATGAATTATGCAGCCAAGAATAATCTGCTCTGTTTACTGGATAACGGACATTATCATCCGACCGAATCCGTAGCTGACAAGATATCTTCCATGCTGTTGTTCTCAGATAAGGTGGCTCTTCATGTGACCAGATCAGTTCGCTGGGATAGTGACCATGTGGTAATACTGGATGATGAGACGAAGGAGATTGCCAAGGAAATTATTCGAAACGGCTCCGACCGGGTACTTTTGGCATTGGATTTCTTTGATGCCAGTATAAACCGAATAGCAGCCTGGGTGATCGGTATGAGAAATATGCAAAAGGCACTGCTTACGGCATTGCTGCTCCCGAATGAGAGGATGGCTGAGTTACAGAACGATAGACAGTTCTCAGAATTACTGATGCTGTCTGAGGAAATGAAGCTATATCCCATAGGAGATGTATGGAATTACTTCTGTGAACTTAACAATGTCCCGGAGAAAGAAGATTGGTTTTCTGAGGTAAAGCAATACGAGAGGGATGTACTGAGCAAAAGAGTGTAGCATCTGAACAAGTATTTTAAAGGTGTGTGTAAAAATCTATATAACGAAAGAAGGAAGATAAATAATGCTTCCGATAATGCACTGTTTATCTTCCTTCTAATGTAAAATTCATTATGCGACATCCCTTGTATTAGTCAATTCAATTTCGTATTATTCAACAACGTTGAAGAAGCCTTCCTCCATCATCTTCTTAAAAGTCATAGTACCAAAAATAATCCCTACGATCAGTACTGCAGCAACGCTTACATATTTAACGATTTTACTTACTTCTACTGTTACTTTAACATCGCAGCATTCGCCTGTTTGGCAGCAATCCTTCATTGACATAATATCATCCTTCTTTCTTATTATTCTTTATATGAGCCTTGTGACAAGGTAAAAACGACTTTAGAAACCTAGCACCTCTCCCACAAGAATGACCTTGATTCTGCCTTGGATACCGGAACGTCTGGTTATGACAATCTGATTACAGATGCAATCCTCAACCAGGCAGTTGGCACATTTACCGGTCTCGGCGCAAGGAGTTTTCTTACCCAGCCTTACGGTGTTTGGCGGAGTAGCCATATTGCGAACCCGGTCGATGGCGGTATCGACATCGGTGACAATCTTGTTCATACCGGCAATGATAATAACATTCTTCGGGCCGGTAATAAGACAGGCTACACGGTTACCTGAGCCGTCTATATTGACCAATTGACCGTCTAGCGTGATTGCATTGGAGCTCATGAAATAATAGTCTGCCGTAACGATCTTACTATACATCTGAAGTCTTTCATCCGGAGTCTTCGCTGTATCGCGATCATAAATTATGTAATCGGAGGAGGAAGAAAGCGACTCCATTAATCCGATCTCATTTAAGGTCTGGGATCCACCCCAGGAGACGGAACAGCCAGGTGTTAAGAAACGCTTGGCAGTGTTTAGTGCTTCCTCAGAATTCTCACAATAATAGCCTTCAATACCTCTCTTATTAAAGCGGTCAATTATCGTATCAGCCAAATTCTCATAATATACCTTTTTAGGTTTCATATGCCTTCCTCCCTTTACATACAATCATATTTTTTTATAAAACAGATTCCGATTCCTCCGGGACCTGTGTATGCTCCTATGGTAGCACCAATCTGACTGATAGGACAGTAAAGCTTACGACCAATGAACTCTTCCAACTGGGTCTGCAGATATTCGGCATCCTCGAC
>JAEZKL010000009.1 GCA_023415475.1 Bacillota bacterium
ATATCTTCCCCATAGCTTTAAGAACAGCAGGGAAGTGTATATGAATACCCATCCGAGAGCCTAATATCTGGAATCACAGCCAAGAATACGGAGGAACAAAAGATGATAAAGAAGTTAATTCCGATAGGAATCGCAATCATAACCGCTATATCCGGTGTCATAGTGTTGTATCATTTGGTTATCTTTTATCTGCTACCTATCTATTTGCTATCTAAACATTCCGGATTTCTTCAAGATGCCGCAGCGATAGGTATCATTGGTGGTGCGGACGGACCGACTTCTATCTATGTGACGAATAAGAATTCACTGATATCAATACCGGTGTTTCTGTTACTTTTTATTATGGGTACATTGTATTTTATTTTTATGAGGTTAAGAAGAAATAAAAAAGAAAAATAGAAAAAAAGAGAGTGCATATGGAATACCGTCATCAAATGCGATACATTTTTGTGATTGGTATTCCATATGCACTAATTGTTTTATCAAAATATAATAGTGATAGGTCTATATATAGTTAGCCTTTACCTATTAGATAGCTTAACAATATCCTGATAACGGCTAGATATTGTCCGCAATTGTATAAATTAATCGTTCGGAATCCTCCCATCCAAGGCAAGGATCTGTAATGGATTTTCCATATACATGATCGGTTACCTTCTGGCTGCCGCCTTCAATATAGCTCTCAATCATGATGCCCTTCACCATACCTGCGATCTCCGCGGAGAGCTTACGACTGTGTAAAACCTCCTTCACGATACGGATCTGCTCCTTATACTGTTTATTAGAGTTAGCATGATTTGCATCCACTATAATGGCAGGATTAACCAGATCACGCTCATTATACATGGAAACCAAAAGGTTTAAGTCCTCATAATGATAATTCGGGATGGATTGTCCATGCTTATTCACAGCTCCGCGTAAAATTGTGTGAGCTAAAGGATTGCCGGAGGTAGTTACCTCCCAGGTGCGATATAGGAAGGTATGGCTTGCCTGAGCGGCAACCACTGAATTGAGCATTACGGAGAAGTCTCCGCTGGTGGGGTTCTTCATACCGGCTGGTACATCCATACCGCTGATGGTGAGACGATGCTGCTGATCCTCAACCGAACGTGCTCCGACGGCGACATAGGAGAGGATGTCCTCAACATAAGGCCAATTCTCCGGATATAGCATCTCATCCGCTGCAGTTAAGCCGCTTTCCGCAATGGCACGCAAATGCATCTTTCTCATAGCAATCAAGCCCTCCTGAAGATCCGGCTCTTTCTCGGGATCGGGCTGATGCACCATACCCTTATAGCCTTCTCCGGTGGTTCTTGGTTTGTTCGTATATATTCTTGGAATAAGAATAACCTTATCCTGAACCTTATCCTGTATTTTTGACAGACGTGAAATATAATCGCAGACCGCATCCTCATTATCAGCAGAGCAGGGTCCGATGATTACAAGAAATTTATCGGATGCACCGGTAATAACATCTTTTATTTGTTTATCCCGTTCCTTTTTGCACAGGACATCACGGGCAGGCATTGGATAAGCTCTGACTATTTCCTCCGGTGAGATAACTTCCTTAATAAATTTAAAACTCATTGCATCAACTCCCTCGTTTTATGTTGATTTATTTTATCCTTTATTTTAAAATTCGTCAACCAAATAATACAGACAAATGTATAAATTTTCATTCTTATAGAACAGTTAGGATAGGAAGGGCCGTTTACAACCCCTATGTTCAATTATGCAATAGAATAAAATGATTCTTACCTAGTAAAATTATGCCAATTGATGTACTATGAGTTACAGATTATTTTAACAAGATCTAGATTGTCATGGTGATTTCCATCCCGGCAACATATTGATATCGGAAGGATCACCCTATGTGATTGACTTCATGAATATCTGTCATGGTAATTATTTATATGATGTCGCCAGAACCGTATTTTTGATTGAATATACACCTGTTCCTGAAAATACCGATGACAGGGATAAGATCTTGGGCATGAAAAAAGCACTATCTAATTTCTATTTACGTCATATGAAGATTAGCAGAGAAATGCTTCAGGAGTTTTTGACGGTAATCAAAGTAGTAAGAAAAGGGGAGTGTCCGGAGGAAAAAGTTTAAATGAAGGATAGGCTTTTTTCCTGATTTGTTATATAATAGTACTATTCCCTTAAAATTGATTATAGAGTTATTAGTGGAAGAATAGGTTTTTTAAAACCATCGAATAGTATTCTTAAAAATAGTTTTAAATGAGAAAGGTATGGTGTTATTTATGAAAATGTATGATTTGATTAATAAGAAAAAAAATAAAGAGACCTTAACTACCCCAGAGATAGAATTTATCATTCAAGGCTTTACCAATGGTTCGATACCTGATTATCAGATGTCAGCCTTCCTGATGGCAGTCTGCTTAAACGGAATGGATCATGAGGAAACGGCAGCTCTTACGGTAGCAATGGCAAAAAGTGGTGATATCCTCGACTTGTCAGCGATCCACGGAGTTAAGGTGGATAAGCATAGTACCGGTGGTGTTGGTGATAAGACCTCACTTGTACTTAGCCCTATGGTAGCATCCCTTGGTATTCCGGTAGCGAAGATGTCCGGCAGAGGACTTGGTCACACCGGTGGTACCATTGACAAGCTGGAAAGCTTTCCGGGCTTCTCAACCTCGATTTCCACTGAGCAATTTGAACAGAACGTTAATCGGGTTAAGATGGCAATTGTCGGTCAGACACCGAATCTTGCACCGGCTGACAAGAAAATTTATGCCCTACGTGATGTTACGGCAACCATTGATAATATCTCCCTGATAGCCAGCAGTATTATGAGCAAAAAGATTGCTTCCGGCGCGGATGTTATCGTACTGGATGTAAAGACAGGCAGCGGAGCCTTTATGAAAACCTATGAGGAGTCCTTGGCCTTGGCTAAGGAGATGGTTCAGATCGGTACCATTGCAGGACGTAAGACCTTCGCGGTTATCACTGATATGAATCAGCCTCTCGGTAATGCCGTCGGCAACACCTTAGAGGTAATAGAGGCAATCGATACCCTCCGCGGCGAGGGACCGAAGGATTTATTTGAGGTTAGTATCACTTTAGCCTCCTATATGCTGGTAGGTGCAGAGATTGCAGGGAATGTAGAAGAAGCAAAAGCAATGCTCTATAAAACCATAGAGGATGGTACAGCATTAAATAAGCTGGCAGAATTCATCCGTGCTCAGGGCGGAGATAATAAGCCGGTTTATGATACCTCATTATTCCAGAAAGCTTCTATCACTCATGAAGTGGAAGCTCTTACTGACGGATATGTTTCTTATATCCATACAGATGAGGTTGGCATGACCTCCTTAATTCTTGGCGGCGGTAGAGAGACGAAGGAAAGTGTTATTGATCTAAGTGTCGGCATTAAGATTCATAAAAAGCTGGGTGATACTGTTGTGAAGGGTGAGGCCTTAGCCACACTTTATGCAAACGATAATAAAAAGCTGCAGGAGGCTAAGAAGCGTCTTTTGGATTCTTACGTCATTACAGAGTCAAAACCCGAGAAACCGAAATATGTTTATGCCATCATAACCAAAGATGGAGTTATTGAGATGTAATATAAATCATACTGTTATAGAATTAAACATAATATCGGAAGTGCTTCACAGGGTTTGAAAGTGAAGCACTTCCTTTTTAAGTTCCTTTCTATAAGATTGGATTATCATGTTGAGCAAAACAATAAGAGAGGGAATAACTGATATTCAGTATTCATTGTGGGCATTCCTCATAAAATATAGTAATCAGTCAGGAATCAAATCAGTTTGATTTGAAAACAGGAGTTATGCATGAAACGTCGCTGTGAAAGTAAACAGGAGCAAAAATTGCAGCTAATTATAAAAGGGATCATTATTTTTGTCTCCGCACTTATCATATTTCAATTTGTTTATGAGAATTCCTCCCTCTATTTTAGAACCAATAACATTTTCCATAGACGAACACTTTTCTCCCTCCATCTAAATCATAATGAGCTATACATGAAAAAGGGGGAAGAAACTCACTTGTATGTAGTTGCCCTGAATAAAAGAGTATCCTTCACTTCCACAGATTTTCGGGTAGCAGGTGTCAATTTCAATGGTCGCGTGTATGCTTATCAGACCGGTGATTGCTTTATTTTGGCAAAGGTGGATGACCGAATACTAAAATGCAGAGTCCATGTCATGGATATCAATAAAAGCCACATAACCTTGAGAATAGGAAGAACCAAAAGGCTTGATATACAAGGCACCGGTGCCTTGAAAAGATGGAAAAGCTCAAACCCGGATATCGCTACCGTTAATATGTTCGGCAGAGTAAAGGGAAAAAGCAAGGGAAAAGCAATTATCTATGCCCGTGCTAAAGGAAGAACCTTCACCTGTGAAGTGAAGGTGCAGTGATGATAAGAAGACGATGTTCCTGTGAAAGCTTGCTTCACCTTTCCATCGTCCTAGAAATTTGCATGGCTAAACTGTAATAAAAATAAGACAATTTATCATAGGATTGGTCTAAAATGGGAAGGCATGGATTAAAATAGTAATAATACTTTTTTTGGAGTAATTATGAAGAAAATTAGTGCAGTTATCCTCTTATGTTTCATGCTTATCATTCAATTCTGTTCAAGCACTACAAATGCGCAGATGAAGCCTACCACACCGAAGAAAGAAGGGGATGCTGTCATGGTATCAGCACAGGTGGCAACCCAGCTGAACATAGAATCTCCTTCAGCAGTCTTAATTGAGGGCTCTACGGGAACGATTATCTACGATAAGAACAAGGATAAGCAAGTAAGACCGGCCAGCATTACGAAGATTATGACCCTACTTCTGATATTTGAAGCACTGGATGCGGGAAAGATCACGCTGAAGGATGAGGTTACGGTTTCCGAGCATGCAGCTTCTATGGGCGGTTCTCAGGTCTATCTGGAGCCCTTTGAGGTGCAAAGTGCAGATACGATGATTAAATGCATCAGTATTGCCAGTGCCAATGATGCCTCCGTAGCCATGGCTGAGCTGATAGCAGGTTCTGAAGAAGAATTTGTTGCGATGATGAATAATAGGGCCAAAGAGCTCGGCATGATCAATACAAATTTCGTAAATTGCTGTGGTCTGGATACAGATAACCACTATTCCTCTGCTTATGACGTTGCTCTGATGTCCAGAGAATTAATCACAAAGCATCCGGAGGTCAGTAAATATTCTACCGTCTGGATGGATACCATTACCCATACCACAAGAAAAGGTACCAGTGAATTCGGTCTTACAAATACGAATAAAATGGTTAGATTCTATCAGGGTATTACCGGCCTGAAGACCGGATCCACCGGTCTTGCCAAATACTGTCTCTCTGCGACGGCAAAAAAAGAAAATATGGATCTGATCGCTGTTATCATGGGAGCACCGGATACGAAAACAAGATTCATGGAGGCCTCTAAGCTACTAAATTATGGCTTCGCTAATTACAGCATCTACACGGATAATAATTCCGATACGGTACTGACACCGGTTAGGGTGAGCAAGGGAGTGATGGATGCGGTTCAAGGAAAGACGGCTCAGGATTTTTCCTATCTTTGCTCGAAGGGAAAGAATCCGGCGGACATTCGCAAGGAGGTTATACTGTATGAAAAAGTAGATGCTCCGGTTTCCTTGGATGCAAAAATCGGCGAAATCATCTACTATTATGGTAATGACAAAATCGGTACCATTGATATATTGACAACGGAAGCCGTAGAAAAAGCCGGATTAAAGGACTATTTTGTAAAGGTACTAAAGAAATATTTCGTAGGAAATTAGTTGCAAAAATTTAATTTATTTATGGGGCTGAAGCAAAATTTATTATGCTGCAGCCCCATTTATTTATAATTCTTAATGTAACAGACTTGTAGCTTATTGACACTTCAAACCCGAACTAGTATAGTATAAGAGGTACGAGATATTGATTAATATCTTATAGGATACCTACATATTGCATCGAAAGGAGTATGGCATGCAAATAGATACGATCCTATTCGGGATTATATTATTGATTGTTCTGTGGTCATTGATTGAACAGAAGCTTCTTCTGACTACAAAGTATATCGTAAGCTCGACAAAGCTTCCCGGAGCATTTAACAATACAAGCTTTGTGTTACTAGCGGATTTGCATAACCGTACCTTCGGAAAGAATAATGAGCGCCTGATCAAACGAATTCAGGCAATGGAACCGGATTTTATTATCGTTGCCGGTGATATGGTGAATAAGAAGGAAATCTGCTATCCTAGTAATGCTTTTTCGCTGATTGAACAGCTTGCTAAGAGCTATAAGCTATATTATGCCTACGGAAATCATGAACAAAGGCTGGAACGGATTGGCAATGATGCTTCCGGTGAATGGACAAAGGAAGATAAGGAATACTATTCTACATGGGTAGAATTCAAAACGAGATTGGAAAATGCCAAGGTTACCTTCCTGGATAATGAAAGTACGACGATTAGTCTGCATTCTGTCTCATTACGGATAACCGGGGTCTCACTTCCTCATGAATATTTTGAGTTCAACGCTACGAAGGAGCTGTCTCCAAAGGAATTGAATGTGCTGGTTGGTGGGAGCTCGAAGGAGCAATTTCAAGTATTAATCGCACACAATCCGATTCATTTTAAAGCCTATGCGAGTTGGGGTGCGGATCTTACATTATCAGGGCACTTACATGGAGGAATGATGCGTCTTCCGGGAATCGGTGGAATAATTTCACCGCAGGCTAAATTCTTCCCGAAGTACGATAAAGGAAAGCATACAATAGAAAACCGTCATCTGATCGTATCCAGAGGACTTGGTTCTCATTCTGTTATGCCAAGACTATTTAATATACCGGAGATTATTTATGTGAAACTGAAGAAGGACAATGCAGAATAATTACCGTATTATACGATAAGACATTTCGCCTGATCGGCCCAAGGAAAGGAGTAACATGAGTATTCCGGTTAAATTAGAAGCATTCGAAGGCCCTCTGGACCTGTTGCTTCACCTGATTGACAAAAATAAAATAAATATTTACGACATTCCGATTGTAACCATCACAGAGCAATACTTAGAGTATATCAAGCAGATGGAGACCAAGAATCTGGAGCTTATGAGTGAGTTTCTGGTTATGGCAGCGACCTTAATAAATATTAAGTCGAAGATGCTGTTACCTGTGGAGGAGAGTGAGGATGAAGAAGCCGTTGACCCGAGACAGGAGCTGGTTGACCGCTTGTTACAATATAAGATGTATAAATATATCTCGGAGGAACTTAAGGATAGAGAAATGGATGCCTCCAGGGTATTATTTAAGCAGCCGACTATTCCTTCTGAAATTGCTGATTATAAAGAAGATATTAATGTGGACGAGCTTTTAAGTGATCTTACCTTATCAAGGCTTCATGAGATCTTCAAATCCATCGTTAAGAAGCAGGTGGACAAGATTGACCCGATTCGAAGCAAATTTGGTAAGATTGAGAGGGAAGAAATCAATCTTTCTGAGAAATTCGTTCAAATTCAGAAATACGGTTTATTACATAGTAAGTTTTCCTTCCGTAATCTTTTGGAATCGATGAGTTCCAGGATGGAGATTATTGTAACCTTCCTCGGAATTCTGGAGCTGATAAAAATCGGAAGAATAGAGATATCACAGGAATGTTTATTTGATGATATTATCATTACCTATCTTGCAACAGACATCATTACTATGGAGGAGGTAGGCTTTTAATGGAGTTGAAAATGATCGAAGCACAAATTGAAGCAATATTATTTACGATGGGGGAGGCTGTCGAGGTAGAACGTATCGCAGGTGCCTTAGACCATGATGTTGAAACCATACGAAAAATCGTTCGCAATATGATGGACCAATATAGTAGTGAGGAACGAGGAATCTATATCATCGAACTGGATGGTGCCTTCCAGATGTGCACGAAGCCATCGATGTATGAATCAATTATTAGGATTACCCATATCCCGAAGAAGCATGTGTTAACTGATGTTTTATTGGAAACCTTATCAATCATTGCGTACAAGCAACCGATCACAAAGCTGCAAATCGAACAGATTCGCGGCGTTAAATCGGACCATGCGGTAAATAAGCTGATTGAATATAATCTGATCTGTGAAATGGGCAGAATGGATGCCCCGGGTAGACCCATTCTACTGGGTACAACAGAGGAATTCCTCAGAAGCTTTGGATTACAGTCACTGGACTCCTTACCGGTAATGAATCCGGAGAAGCTGGAGGACTTTAAGCTGGAGGCAGAAGAGGAAGCCCAGATGACACTGGATATCTGATCTTTTACATAGCGAGGAAGTAACATAGACAGGTAGGATATCTACATGTCTAGGTCACCGTTGCACTAGCTGACAAAAGCTCGGAATACTCTTAAGCAAGCTTAAAGTATTTCCGAGCTTTTTGTCAGACTAATCAAGTCTGCGAATAAACTGATTACAACTCATAGGATATCTGCTAGGACAGCAGATATCCTATTTCGTCGCGTTACACTTATCGATGAATCGCCGCGTTCCACGCATAAGCAGCTCCGGACTCATAGAGCTACTACTAAAACATTGTAGCAGCTCTATTTCGTCACGTTGCACTAGCTGACAAAAGCTCGGAATACTCTTAAGCGAGCTTAAAGTATTTCCGAGCTTTTTGTCAGACAAATCTGCTTATGCGTGGAAAGTGACAGTAATACTAAACTTTGTGTTTAGGAATAGTAAAAATAATGCTTGCATATTAGGATACATTTTTGTATAATAGTCAATGCTGTTATTTGTTATTTTTTAGTAGCTCTTTATTACCATTTTATATTACATAATTCATGCTGAGTATGATTGATTTTATTGTGAATATTTTTCTACTTAGGATGAAATATTTTATTGTTTGGCGAATGATACTATGAAAGAAAGGTTGTGATGTTTGGGTTGGATAAAAAGCTCACGTTATACGGCTTTAACAACCTCACAAAAACACTTAGCTTCAACATTTATGATGTTTGCTATGCAAAAAGTGAGAGGGAACAAAAAGATTATATTGCTTATATCGATGAACAATACAATTCGGAACGACTTACTAAGATTTTAGTTGATGTTACGGAGATGATTGGTGCCCATATTCTGAATATATCAAAGCAGGATTATGACCCACAGGGAGCATCGGTTAATATTTTAATTGCTGAGGGATCTTTATCCTCAGATCATATTGACGAGTCCTGTAATCAAGGTATCAATTATACGACTTCAAGAGATACGGTACACGCTCATCTCGATAAAAGTCATGTGACTGTTCATACCTTCCCGGAGCATCACCCGGATAATTCGATTTCCACTTTTCGTGTAGATATCGATGTTTCTACCTGTGGTGAGATATCACCGTTGAATGCATTGGATTATTTGATCGGAAGCTTTGATTCCGATATTATTACCATAGACTACCGTGTCAGAGGCTTTACCAGAGATCTTCACGGCATGAAATATTTTATCGATCATGATATAACCTCCATCCAGGATTATATTGATGATCAGACCTTAACGAGATATGATGCGATTGATGTCAATGTATATCAGTCCAATATCTTCCATACCAAGATGCTGATTAAGGAGATAGAACTGCAGAATTACCTCTTTAATAAGGATGTTTATGAGTTGCCACCAAAGCAGAGACTCGATATTACCAACAGCCTTCGTAAGGAAATGATTGAAATCTTCAGTGGTATGAATATCTATTAAATATATAGGGTTGTTGTAAGTGATTTTGCAGCACACCTTGGTGAGGTGGAGGAGAGCATGAAGTATACGCAGGCAAATTCACCCATTCACGAAGCGTTATTAAAACATAAAAGAAACCGTGTTGTACCTTTTGATGTACCAGGACATAAGGGCGGAAGAGGAACCCCTGAGCTTACCGAATTTCTAGGAATCGATTGCTTGAAGGT